>CADBLM010000071.1 GCA_902795445.1 uncultured Bacteroidia bacterium | reverse complement strand
CCAATCCCCGCATCTGCATCGACTACATTATGGTGCTCAAAGGCGGCCCGGCCTGCCGCGTACTGCAAAGCGCCGTTGCCAACCAGTTCAAACAGGGCGATGTGGAAACGGCCTCCGACCATTATCCCATTTTCACAGATATCCAGATTCAATAAGTTGCCGTCATGAAAAGAATCCGTCTGTTTCTCCTCCTGATGGGCTGTACGCTCCTCGGCCCGGTCGTCTCCTGCTGCGGCAAGCCCGAAGCCGTCCAGGCTGCGGAAGCGGTGGTAGAGAGGTGCTTCGGTACATTCCCGCAACAGGTGCAGTTTGCCCTTATCGACAAGCAGGACGGCTGCGACCGTTTTGCCCTCAGCGTCCGGGGCGGCAGACTGACGGTGGAGGGCAGTTCGCCGGTCGCCCTCTGCAAAGGATTCCACGACTACCTGCTGGAAAACGGCTACGGCATCGTCAGTTGGAGCGGCAACCGCCTCGACCTTCCGGATGTCCTGCCCGATATGGCCCGGCGCGAGACCGTCTCTCCCTACCGCCACCACTTGTTCTTCAATGTCTGCACTTTCGGCTACTCCATGCCTTTCTGGGGATGGGAGCAATTATCATAAAATTGGCAACGCACTCGGGTCGGAATGTTGTAAAAATATCGACATTCCGACCTATTTTTGCGCTAATTTTGGTCGGAATCTCGAAAAAATATTGACATTCCGACCAAATTGCATAACTTTGCTCCATCAAAACCGCAAAAATATGAAAACAACGGACCTGATAGGACGGGAATACGAAGCCGGACAGATAGAACGCGCCTTGCATTCCAATGAATCCGAACTGATCATTCTCTACGGACGAAGACGCGTAGGAAAGACCTTCCTCGTAAACAGTTTTTTTCAGAATCGCTTTGCCTTCAAACATACCGGAATCTATGACAAACCGGCTTCCGTCCAGTTGGAACGTTTCGCCGTTTCCCTGGAAGAGTATGGCGGATTGCCGGGAGATCCCCCTGAAAACTGGTTCAAGGCCTTCGACTTGTTGAAACATTATCTGAAGGGAATGACAACCAGCGAAAAGAAGGTCGTTTTCATCGATGAGATGCCTTGGCTGGACAGCCCCGGCTCGGACTTTGTCGCCGCTTTGGAAAATTTCTGGAACGGATGGGCTTCGGCAGAAGGGGATATTGTCCTGATAGCCTGCGGCAGCGCAACATCCTGGATAACCGACAAACTGCTCGGGGATAAAGGAGGACTTTTCAACCGCTCCGCCAGCAGAATCTACCTGCATCCGTTCAATCTTCGGGAGACGGAGGCATATCTGTCCTCCCGAGGATTTCAATGGTCGCGCTATGACATCGCGGAATGCTATATGATTATGGGCGGCATCCCCTTTTACCTCAAGCAACTGTTGCCTGAATTTTCGCTTACACAGAACATCGACCATTTGTTTTTCAAGGACAAGGGACCGCTTTGGGACGAATTCGGCCACTTATACAAGACTTTGTTCAAATCGGCGGACAGCCACATACAAGTCGTGGAAACCCTGGCCAAGAAGAAAATGGGAATGACCCGGATCGAAATTGCTAATGAAGGAAAACTGCCGGACAACGGGAAACTGAGCGCTATCCTGAAAAATCTGGAAGGAAGCGGTTTCATCCGGACCTGTCAATTTTTCGGGAACAAGAAAAAGGACATCATCTATCAACTTTGTGATTATTATTCCCTCTTCTACCTTACTTATATCCGGGACAATTATGGCAAAGACCCGCATTTCTGGACACATTACCTGGACAATCCATCCCGTCGCGCCTGGTCTGGATTTGCCTTTGAACAACTCTGCGGAGGACACCTGCCCCAAATCCGTCGGAAACTGGGTATTTCCGGCATCCTCAGCGAGACATCTTCCTGGTTTTCCAAGGGGAAAGACGGGCGGCGAGGCGCACAGATTGACCTTCTGATAGACCGCCGGGACCACATCATCAACATCTGCGAAATGAAATACTCACTGAGCGAATATAGCATTGACAAAGACTATGAAGAAGCGCTCCGGCGCAAAATGGAGGTGTTCCGGGAAGAGAGCAAGACGCGCAAGAGCCTGGCTCTGACCTTCATCACCACCTTCGGCGTCAAGCCCAATATGTACAGCAACCGCGTCCAGTCACAGGTACAGCTCGACGACCTCTTCGCCGAAGCGCAATAAGCCCTTATCGGGCGGACCACTTGGCGCAGAGGGCGGCGCTGGCGGCATAACTGTCGCCCACGGGTGCGGCGAGGTAGGACTGGCGGGCCGAAGTCCAGGCCCATTCCTGCTCCGTCGCCCAGTCCCGGAAGGCCGGCTCGTCAAAGGCCTTTCCGCTGCGCAGCGCTTCTTCCGCCCGGCGGAACATCTCCGCCCAGAGGGGACGGTAATAGTCCCCGAGAAGGCCGTTCCACGTGCGGCTGGCATAGTTGACCAAATGATGGTCGCGGAAGCCCCAGGTGGAAATGATGCGGCGGGCGTCGCCCTCGAAATAGTCCGCTTCGGCCTCGCCGGCCCCCCAGCGGCGGGCTTCCTGAATCCATTTGCCCGTCAGATAATAGTGCTGCGTACAGATGAGCGAATCGACATCGTCGAACAATTCGAGCATCTCGGCGGAAAGACGCCTGACCTCGCGGAGATTCTTTTTCGCAAAAGCCTCCCTCCAGTCCTCATAGTCCTGCGTAAAGCGGTTTTCCATCCACTGACGGCCCAGATTGACGCAGTCAAAGCGATAGGCCGGCGTGGAGGAGAGTTCCCGGGCCGTCAGCGACTGCCAGGCCTGCATCAGGTCGGCGTTGTCATAGGCGAGCGGATTGAACGGGCAGCGTTGCAGACGCTTTTTGGGCGCAACCTCGGGCCGGGCCGTCATCGGAGAGCCGCCGAAGTAGGTCGGTCCGACATAGACCTTTTCTGCCAGGATTTTCCAGGCCGCCCGCGAGAGCGTGTCGGTCAGTCCGGTCCGGCTGTCCGCCAGGTTTTCCCACCATTCGTCCAGGCTGCGGTCCTTCTCCCAGGCGCGGTCCAGCACATATTCATAGGCATAAGGATTGACGCTGAAGCCCTCCAGCGTGCAGCCGAAGCCCGTGAAATTGTCGCCGCCCTCCGCCAGGACGCGGTCGATACGGCTTTCCACCTCCCTGAAGTCGCCGAGAATGCCCGTATTGCCGCCGAAATTCCCGAGATACGACCAGATATAGTCGTGCCCGAAAAATGCGTCCGTCGCCGGGTAGATTTCCTTGTGCTCGCAATAATAATCCAACATCAGCATACGGCCTTTCGGGACGGGTGACAGATAAGCCTCGATGATGTCCGGGGTCCACCATTTCCGATGATGGTAGAAGGTCCAGGCCATCTGGAGCCAGACGGCGTCGGGATCGGATTCGGTGAGGGACTGCCAGGTCAACTCCGTGACGCGGGAGAGATAGTCCTTTTCCCAGGACGGGGGAATGATTTCGTTGAAAAGGTCGATGCCATAGATGTGCGTCGCCTGGCCGAAGAGCGCCTTCTGCTCGGAGAGGAACTCGCCGGCTATCTGCTGGAACAACGGCTCCACCGGATTGAGATACCAGCAGTTGTATTCCTCGCCGAAATGCGCCCAGTCGCTGAGTTTGCGGATGTCCGCTTCGGGATAGATTTCCCGCAGTTGCTGCGGAACGTGACCGGTGAAGGCGGAAAGGATGGGAGCGATGCCCAGGGAGGTCTCCCGGGCGATGATTTTCTGCTGCAATTCGACCTGCCCGTCAATCCAACTCTGCGGAAGCGGGCCGCTCCACTTGTCGATATTGACCATCCGGTGCCAGGCGAGGAAGGACGGTCCCGTGAAGTAGGCGCGGATCTGCTCGTCGCTCATCCCGTGTTTGCGCCACACGCGCTGCCAGACGGCTTCCTGTCCCGTATTGGCCAGGGCCATCGTCACCCCGTTCATCGCCATCCAGTCAATCAGGCGCTCCCACTGCTCCCAGGTCCACCAGTTCATCGTGTAGCCGAAGGTGCAGTAATTGAGGAAAAAACGGTTTTTGCTGACGGCCTTGCGACGGATCTGTCCCGGCGTGTCGGGCAGGACGGCCGGCTGCGGCACCTCGTCTTCCACATACCAGCTGACGCTGACGTGACAAAAATCCCTGAGATATTGGTTGAGCGCGAAGGCCATCGAATTGGCATTGTTGGCCGTAATGGTCAACTTTCCGCCCTGCGCCCGGAGGGCATAGAAATCGGTATCGGCCGCCTCGCGGACAAATTCGATGTTGGCCGCCTGCGCAGGAAGGATGCGGCGGGCCAGTTCGCGGGCCGACCGGACCTCCTTGTCGGCAGAACAGGAGAAAAAGACGGAAAGAGCCGTCAGGAAAAAGAAGAGTTTTTTCATTGGCAACAATTTTTTTATAAGACACGCAAGAGGTCGGAGACCCCTAAAGCGCCCCCTACGGGACGGGGTCGTAGCCGGAGCCGCCGCCGGGACGGCAGCGGAGAATGCGTTTGGCGCTCAGGTAAAGACCTTTGAAGGGGCCGTACTTCTTGAAGGCCTCCATCGCATACTGCGAGCAGGTCGGTGTAAAACGGCAGGAGGGCGGAGTGAACGGCGAGATGCAGGTCCGGTAAAAGGCGATGACCAGCAGGAAGGGGGCGTTGCCCGCCCATTTCAGGATTTCTTTTCCATTCATACGCTTTCTTGGTTCGGTGCTTATTCCCGCGACAGGCGCTCCGCCTGTGACAAAGTGCGGATGAGCGCGGCTTCAATCTCGGCATAGGTATGGACCTCGGCCGGCAGATAAACCAGCATCATATCCATCGCGACGGCCGGTTTGTGGCGGCGGTATGCCTCCCGGATACGCCGTTTGAGCAGATTGCGCTTGACGGCACGTTTGAAATGGCGCTTGGGTACGCTGAGCAGGAGGCGGGAAACAGGCTCTCCGCCCCCGGGCTCGAACGGAGCGCCAGTCTGCAGGACGCAAGCCCGGAACATCGGGTCGGCAACGAAAAACCGTCCCTTGGAAAGCAGCCGGTCGATATCTTTTTTCGAACAGAGACGTTCTTGCTTGGAAAAGGTCTGGGGCATCAGCGAGCCAGAAAAATTTCCACCGCCTTGACGATGGAGGGGATTTGCGGAGTCGGAGCCGATACGGCGATACTCAGCCCTTTCTCCTCCAGGGCTTTCACGACGGAACGGCCGAAGGTGATAAACTGGAGGTCCTTCTGCTGAAAGTCGGGAAAATTCTCAAAGAGGGAAACGACATCCGCGGAAGCGTTGAGCACGACGGCGTCATAGGAATGCAAATCGACCGATTTGATATCGTCGGAGACGGGTTTGACGAACATCGCCGGCGTCGCGTCCATCTTGGTCGCGGCAAAGGCACGGGTGATGTCGGTCTGAAGGCTGCCGGAAGTGGCAATCAGGAATTTCTCTCCGGTGTGGCGGGGGCCGATGGAGGCGATGATGCTGTCCGCCGTACCGGTACCGAAGAAGATTTTGCGTTTGCGATAGACGATATGTTTCTGCAGGTAGAGGGCCACGCTCTCCGTCGAACAGAAATATTTCATCGTCTCGGGAATCTTGACCCGCAGTTCTTCGCACAGGGCAAAGAAGGCATCGATAACCGTACGGGAGGAAAAGACAATGGCCGTATAATCAGCGATGTTGATATGTTGCCCCCGGAATTCCCGCGAAGAAAGCGCCTCGTTGTGGAAAAAGGGAATAAAATCAATGGATGCACCCGTCTGCTCCAACAAAGGGGCATAGGGAGAATTGGCCTGAAAGGCTTTCTGCGAAATGAGAATTTTCTTTTGTTGACCCATTTTCTAACCTTACAATAAAACGACCGCAACGACCAGTGGTGCTGCGGGCAGAACTTCGAGGGTGCAAAGGTACGAAAATGTCTTGAAAAAAGTATTATAACTCCGTAAAATTTGTGATTTTCTCAACAAAAATAGGCTGTAAATCAAGAGGATTTCCACTTGGAAGACCAGACGGAGCACCTCCGGGGACAGATGGAAGGGAAGAAGCAGGACATAAGTCAGCAGCACCCAACATTCGGCCAGTACGGCGAAGGAAAAGAAACTCCGGCGGGTCGCCAGCAGGATGCGGTCATCCGCCTCCCTCGGCCCGAGGAAGAAAGAACAGAAGGCGCGGAAAGCCAGGTACGCCGCCGTCACAATCAAGGTCCACAACGCGCGCAGGGACGGCGGCATATCCACGGTCATTTTCAAAGGAATCACATTGTAGGCCGCCAGACAAAGCAGAAAGGCCGGGAGGAGCAACAACACGACGACATCCCGCTCACGGGACTGGCGGAGGGTGTTTTCAAAACTGATGACGTCCCGGGTCCTGAAAAGACCGGCGAAAACAGGAGGAAAAACCTCCGTCAGACGGGGTATGGAGGCCATCGCGGACAGCAAGCCCAGACCGCACATTGCCAGAAACCAATAATCGTTCAGCATCGCTCGCTCAATTGGCCCGTTTCGCCTTGTAACCCAGTTGCAGCAGCAACTGCACGACCCGGTCCCGATGGTCGCCCTGGATGAGGATTTCCCCGTCCTTGGCGCTTCCGCCGACGCCGCAGCGGGTCTTGAGGGTGCGGCCCAACTCGGCCAGGTCGTCTTCGTTGCCGACAAAACCGCTCACCAGCGTGACCTGCTTGCCGGCGCGGGCGCGGCGGTCGATGCCCACGCGCAACTGTTGCCGCTGAGGCGGAAGGGTCTCGCTGACGGCCGCTTCTTCCTGCCGGTACTGATAATCAGGGTCAGTGGAATACACTACGCCCAGCCGGCTTTTCCAATCGTTGTCTTTCATCATTTCAGGGGATGGTACCCGCCGTTAGAATTTTTCCTGCAAAATCTTCTTGACCCGCGTATAGGCCGTGTGATAGAGCACTTTGAGGGAGCCCACGCCGGAACCCAGAATCTCCGCAATCTGCTCGTAGGGCAACTCGTCGTAATAACGCAGCAGAAAGACCTGTTTCTGCTTCCCGGGAAGGGTGGCGACGGCCTTTTGCAGTTCCCGCTCAATCTCGTCTCCGTCGAACCAGGGGTCGTCTTCCGGATGGGGACTCACGACATTTTCCAGACTGTCGAAGTCAAGGGAAGAACGGACTTT
>CADBLM010000070.1 GCA_902795445.1 uncultured Bacteroidia bacterium | reverse complement strand
GTGCCGGTATCGGTGCCGAGCGACCAGTTGTTGTGCTTGCCCGAGCCGTTGATGCCGTCGAAAGGTTTTTCGTGGAAGAGCACCACGAAGCCGTGTTTGCGGGCGATGTTGCTCATCACGTTCATCATCATCTGGTTCTGGTCGTTGGCCAGGTTGGTCTCCCCATAGATGGGGGCGAGTTCAAACTGGTTGGGGGCCACTTCATTGTGCCGGGTCTTGAGGGGAATGCCGAGTCGGTAGCCCGCAATCTCGATGTCCCGCATAAAGGCCGCCACCCGCGACGGGATGGCGCCGAAATAATGGTCGTCGAGCTGCTGGTTTTTGGACGAGGAGTGCCCCATCAGCGTGCGTCCGGTCAGCATCAAGTCCGGCCGGGCGGCGTACAGACCTTCATCCACGAGGAAGTATTCCTGTTCCCAGCCCAGGTAGGAGTACACTTTCTGCACATTGGGGTCGAACAGCCGGCAGAGGGGAACGGCGGCATCACTGACGGCCTTCAGCGCCTTTTTCAAGGGAGTCTTGTAGTCCAATGCCTCTCCGGTATAGGAAATGAACACCGTCGGGATGCAGAGGGTGTCGTCCTGGATGAAGACGGGGGAGGTGGGGTCCCAGGCCGTATAGCCCCGGGCCTCGAAGGTGGCGCGGATGCCGCCGCTGGGGAAGGAAGAGGCGTCCGGCTCCTGCTGGACGAGGGATTTGCCGGTAAAGGTCTCGATCATGCCGCCTTTGCCGTCGTAGTCCATGAAGGAGTCGTGCTTCTCGGCCGTGCCTTCGGTCAGGGGCTGGAACCAATGCGTGACATGGGTGGCGCCGTGCTCCATCGCCCAGGCTTTCATCCCGGCGGCGACTTTGTCGGCGGTGTCGGCATCCAGGGCTTCGCCCTTGTCGATGCAGTCCGTCAGATGATGGAAAGTCGCTGCGTCCAGATACTTGCGCATATTGTCCCTGCCGAACACCAGGCTGCCGAAATACTCGGAAGGTCTCTCTGCGGGCGTTTGTACCGCGACCGCTTTTTTCTTGAAGGCGTCTTGGACGACGTCAAATCTCAAATTGCTCATAAGAATTAAGTATTTAAAGGGGTAAACTATTTCAACGCGTGTTGGTGGACATCTTTTACCGCCCGGCCGCTGGGGTCGTTCATTCCCTGGAAAGACTTGTCCCACGAGAGGGCTTCCGCGCTGGAACAGGCAATACTCGGGACGCTGGGGACGCTCAGGGCGGCGCTGTGGCTGGGAAAGAGTTCTTCAAAGATGCTGCGGTAATAATATTCTTCCTTGTTCATCGGGGTGTGTACCGGGAAGCGCCGGGCGGCGTGCTCCATCATCGAGTCGCTCACTTCCTGCGCGGCCAGGGCCTTGAGCGAATCAATCCAGCCGTAGCCGACCCCGTCGCTGAACTGCTCTTTCTGCCGCCATACGATGTCCTCCGGCAGCATATCGCGGAAGGCTTCGCGGAGCACGGCTTTTTCCATCTTGTCGCCCGGGCACATCTTCAGCGCGGGAGACAGGCGCATAGCCGTATCGAGAAATTCCTTGTCCAGGAAGGGGACGCGGCCTTCCACACCCCAGGCTGCCAGGGATTTGTTGGCCCGCAGGCAGTCATACAGGTGCAATTTGCCGAGTTTGCGGACCGTCTCTTCGTGGAAAGCCCGTGCATCCGGTGCTTTGTGGAAGTACAGATAGCCGCCGAATATCTCGTCGGAACCTTCTCCGCTCAGGACCATCTTGATGCCCATGCTCTTGATGAATCGGGCGAGCAGATACATCGGGGTGCTGGCCCTGACGGTGGTCACATCGTAAGTTTCGATGTGGTAAATAACATCCCGGAGCGCATCCTGCCCCTCCTGGAGGGTGTAATGGACTTCGTGGTGTACCGTGCCCAGGTATTCGGCGACCTGGCGGGCCTTCTCCAGGTCGGGCGCGCCTTCCAGGCCGATGGCAAAGGAATGCAGCCGGGGCCACCAGGCCGGACTGGCTCCATCCGTTTCGATGCGGTGCTTGGCAAACTTGGCGACGATGGCGGAAATGACCGAACTGTCCAGTCCGCCCGACAGCAGGACGCCATAGGGGACATCGCTCATCATCTGCCGCCTGACGGCCGCCTCCAAAGCCTGACGGATCTGCGCAGAGGCTTCCTGCGCGGACATTTCCGTACGGCCGGCATCGTAAGCAAACCAGTCCCGGGCGTACCAGCGGCGGATTTTCCCCTCGTGGCTGTCGAGCAGATGACCGGGAGGAAAACTCTCATAGCGCTCACAGAATCCTTCCAGCGCCTTGAGTTCACTGGCCACATACACGGTCCCGTCTTCATCGTAGCCGATATACAGCGGAATCACGCCGACCGGGTCGCGGGCAATCAGGTAACTTCCGTCCCTTTCATCATAGAGGGCGAAGGCAAAGATGCCGCTGAGTTCCTCGAGAAATTCCGCTCCCTTGTCCCGGTAGAGCGCCAGGATGACCTCACAGTCGGAGCCGGTAGAAAAGGCATAGCGCCCCTCATAATGCGCACGGATGCTGCGATGGTTGTAAATCTCGCCGTTGACGGCCAGGACGGTTTTCCGGTCGGGGGAGTAGAGCGGTTGTCCGCCCGAAAGCGGATCGACGATGGCGAGCCGTTCGTGCACGAGCGTACATCTCTCGCTGCTATAGATTCCGCTCCAATCCGGTCCCCTGTGCCGCAGGCGGGAAGACATGCGGAGCGCTTTTTCGCGGGTTTCTTTCTGCCCGCAGCGGCTGTTGATAATGGCTGCAAATCCACACATAACGCTATAGTTCAAAAAAAAGGCTGGTCGTGCTGACCAGCCTTATGGTTTGTAATATGTTCAACTTATCTTTCTCTTTCTCATAGCACCCGCAAATGACTGGTGGAAAACAGGCACGAAAAAAGGAGAGCCAGATTATTCTGGTTCTGGGATTTTTTATTATTCTGCCAGTTGCTGGACCCGGAAGTCACAAGACTCGATATGAGAAATTTCGGTGTCATTTTCTCCACATTCCGGGATGCAAAGTTAAACAAAATTTTAATGCAAACAAATTTTTTTGCAATTTTTATTCAAAAAATCACAGATTTTCTTTGTTCACATCCTCGATTCTTTGATAGACACTGGTGGGATATTGCCCGTTGAAGCACGCCAGGCACAGTTCGCAGCGGCGTCCGGCCCCAAACAAGGCCTCTTCGGAAAGAAAGGCGACGGAGTCCGCACCGAGATGGCCGCAGATGTCCGCAAGGTCTTTGTGGCGGGCGCACAGCAGTTCGTCATAGGTGGACATATCCACCCCATAGAAACAGGGACTGGTGATCCGGGGGCTGGCGATGCGCAGGTGCACTTCGACGGCGCCCGCCTCCCGCAACATCCTGACGATGCGGCGGGAGGTCGTGCCGCGTACGATGGAGTCGTCGATGAGGACGACCCGCTTGCCGCCCACGATGCCCTTGACGGCGGAGAGTTTCATCCGAACGCCTTTTTCCCGCAGGGCCTGCGACGGCTGGATGAAGGTCCTGCCGACATATTTATTCTTGATAAGTCCCATTTCGTAGGGGATGCCGCCCGCCTCTGCATACCCCATCGCGGCGCTCAGGCTCGAATCCGGTACGCCTACGACAATATCGGCCCCGCACGGTGCTTCCTTCCAGAGCAGGCGTCCCGTTTCCTTGCGGAAGGCATGTACATTGCAGCCTTCGATGTCGCTGTCCGGACGGGCGAAATAGACATATTCCATCGCGCACATAAAATGATGGCGGTAGTCCGAATAGTGGCTCGAACGCAGGCCATGGTGGTCGATGGTGACGATTTCTCCCGGCTCCACATCCCGCAGGAAAGTCGCCCCGATGGCGTCCAACGCGCAGGTCTCGCTGCTGACGACATAACCTCCGTCCAGCATGCCGATGGACAGCGGCCGCAGTCCGTGCTTGTCGCGGCAGGCATAGATGCGCTTGCGCGTCATAATAAGGAAAGCAAAAGCGCCTTCCATCATATTGAGCGCTTCGTGGATGGCCTCGATACGCGGACGATGCCGCTGAAGCGTGTCCTTGCGGATCAGGTGCGCCAGAATCTCGCTGTCCGAAGAAGACTGGAAAAGCGACCCCTTCCGTTCCAGATAATGGCGCAGCAGGGCGGAGTTGACGATGTTCCCGTTGTGGGCAAGGGCGAAATCACCGGTCTCGTGCCGGAACAGGAAAGGCTGCACATTTTCAATGCAACTCCCTCCCGTCGTGGAATAACGCACGTGGCCGATACCCCGGCTGCCCGGCAGGGAGGCGAGTTTCTCTTCGCTGAAAACCTCCTGGACGAGTCCTTCTCCCTTGATGCGCCGGAGCCCGCCGTCTTCACCGCAGGTGACGATGCCGCAGCCTTCCTGCCCTCGGTGCTGGAGGGCGTGCAGTCCATAATAAATCAGATTGGCGGCATGCTCGACCCCGTAGATGCCAAAGACCCCGCACGCTTCGTGCAGCCCGTTGTTTGTCGTATTCATAACGGGGCGCAAATATAAGCGCTTTTCAAAAAAAATCCAAAACAAATTATTTGTCCCAGTAACTGCTGCTCTTTTTATATTGAAGGAGGTCGGAGAGGGCGGCGGCGTTGGCCCGGTTGGTAAAGGACCAGCTCTGCCAGGTGCCGAACGGCACCCAGGAGAAGGAGATGTTGAAGCAGTGCAGGTCGTAGGTGGCCGATATCTGGGAGGTGGTCAGTTTCAGGGCCATCAGGTCGAATCCCGTCGATGCGTTGATGGACAGGCGCGGCGTCAGTTTGACATTGCCCGACACGCCGAGGGTCTGGGTGAAATTGTTCTTGGTGACGATGTTCCCCGAAGCGTCGCACTGATAGGAACGGCTCAGGGAGAAGCTGTAGTTGAAATTGACGGACCAGGGAGCGGCGGTGTTGACATAGTACAACCACCCGCCCGGAATGTATTCGCCGGTCACGGGGTGATAATAGATGCGCGTGTAGGCGTCCGCCGCGCCCTGCACATTCTTCTTGCCTTCGTCGCCGCTGCTCTTGCCGTCGCCGGAAATGGCATAGGAAAGGGAGGCGCTGGCATTGGTCAGGCGCAGCAGCCCCTTGCCGGTGGTAACCTGCCATTTGTTGACCTTGCGGGCCGACCAGCTGGAACCGCTTTTGACCGCCACCATCGCGTAGGGGTCGAAGTTGACATTGGCGCTGATACCCACTTTCTCGAAGACCGAAGTGGACATCGAGATGCCGATATTGCTCATCCGCAGGGAGTCCGCCAGGAAATTGTAGCTGCCGCTGATGTTCAGCTGGTCGATGAGCTTGATTTTCTTGGAACCGGTGCCGGTCGTGTCCTTGTAGTCCTTGACCTTGGCTTCGAAATTGTTGCCGAAACTGAAACTGATGGAACCGGTCTTGCCTTTGCCGGGCGCGCTCACGGAGTTGTTG
>CADBLM010000069.1 GCA_902795445.1 uncultured Bacteroidia bacterium | reverse complement strand
CTGATGCCGATGTCCTGGCAGAGGAGTATCGGCAGCGGGCCGCAGCGCTGCTGGAAAGCGATGCCTTCGATATCCGTGTGTGCGCCCGTTTTTCCCCCTGCTTTACGGACAACGAGTGTATCTGTTCCGAGACCGGTTGGGCTTTCCCGATGCTGCGTGATGAGGTTTCCGCTGCATCCCTGCTCAATTTCTTCCCGTCACGCAGCAGCGGTCTCACGGTGCCGCTGGGGATTTTTGCCGTCAGCGTTCACGACAGCTGTCCAGCCGACGGAACGAGGGGGGCGCTGACCGACGAGGCCCTGTTCCGTCACGCCCTCAAAGCCGCTTTGGCGGAGGCCGCTTCCACCTGCCTTTGTCAGCGTTGGAAGAGCGCTCTGCCCGATGAACGTTTCCAAGTCATCCTTCCCGGCGTGGGCTATGCCTGTTGCCCGGACCACAGCCTCAAACGCGACATCCTGCGCCTGCTCCCCGGAGAAATCGGCATCGCTTTGAGCGAGTCCTGTGCGATGCTGCCGGCCGAGAGCATCTGCGGCTTTGTCATCGCTGGCAAGGGAGCCGCCTATCCGGAAATCCGCCGCATCGCGGCCGGCGACCTGGACGCGTATGCCCTCCGCCGTGGATTTTCCCAGGACGAAAAAGCCCTCTTCCTGGGTCATCTGAAGGATTGAGCGGGTTTAGAAGTTCAGTCCCAGTCCTATGGAAAAAGTCAGGCGGTCCGCTCCGACCGCCGTCGGGGAGAAAGCGTGGCGCCATCCCAGGTCGAAGCCGAGCGAGGCGTCCATTTTTTTTCCGAGTAGCAGCCCATACTGCATCGACAGGAAGACCCGTCTCCACTATCGCCATCTGCTCTATAAAATCGATTCCCTGATGAAATAAGCCGCTCAGGCGATGACGCCGGAGCCGGTCAGTTCCTCGGCGGCGGACAATGGGGCGCGGGCGTCGCAGTTCCCGCGGGCGTCGCGGGGCTCGTACCAGACGGCGAACTGTCCGGGCGTAATGCCGCGCTGGGGCTCGTCGAACAGGAGGAAAAGGCCGCCCGCGCGACGAATGAGGACGGCGTCCTGCAGGGGCTGGCGGTAGCGGATGCGGGCTTTTACCCGGCGGCTGTCCCCGATGCCCAGGGCCAGGTCCGGCCGGACCCAGTGAATCTCGTCCGGCGCAATCCGCAGGCAGCGGCGGGACAGTCCTTTGTGCTGCTGCCCTTCTCCGACATAGATGGTATTGGAGGGGATGTCCGTCGCGAGGATGAAGAGCGAGTCCTGATGCCCGCCCACACCGAGGCCCTTGCGCTGGCCGATGGTGTAGAACTGGGCGCCGCTATGCTCTCCGACGATTTTTCCGAAAGGGTTGTCTTTCCACCTTTCCTTCTTGATGTGCTTCTTCCCGCTGCGGTACACTTCCTTTTCAAAACGGATGTCCGCGTAGTCGATGGGGGTGGACAGTTCCAGCAGCTGCTCGTCGGTAAGTTGCGGGGCTGTCTTGCCGTCCAGTTCCCGGTAGCGCCGATAGACGGGATTCTGCGGATAGTATGCGTCATAGACCTCCACAATCGGGCCCTTGACGCTTTTGAGTTGCTGTTGCAGGAAGGTGGGCAGATCGACCTTCCCCACGAAACAGATTCCCTGGGAGTCTTTCTTGTCGGCGGAGGGAAGGTCGGCCTCGCGGGCGATGCGCCTCACTTCCGGCTTTTCCAGGTCTCCGATGGGAAAGAGGGCGGAGGACAACTGCTCCTGGGAGAGCTGGCAGAGGAAATAACTCTGGTCCTTGTTATCGTCGCTGCCGGCCAGCAGGCGGTACAGCGGTTTGCCGTCCGCTCCGGTGACGGGCCTGCCGTCGGCATCGGTCACCGCTTCCTTGCGGCAGTAATGTCCCGTCGCCACCATCTCGGCGCCCAGTTTGCGGGCGCATTCCCAGAAGGCGTCGAACTTGATTTCCCGGTTGCAGAGCACGTCGGGATTGGGCGTGCGGCCTTTGGCGTATTCCGCAAACATATAATCCACCACGCGGGCGCGGTAGGGCTTGCTCAGGTCCACGAAATAAAAGGGGATGCCGATTTTCCGGGCGACCATTTCCGCCACGAAACGGTCCTCTTCCCACTCGCAGTCTCCGTGCAGCGTGCCGGCCGTGTCGTGCCAGTTCTGCATAAAGAGGGCGAATACATCGTAGCCGGCCTGCTTGAGCAGCAGGGCCGCGACGCTGGAGTCCACGCCTCCGGACAGTCCGATGCAAACTTTCATCTTTTTGCTTTCACTCATTTGGCGGAAATTGATTATTTTTGCAAGGTCAAAAACGGATGCAAAGATAAAAAATATCTATGAAGAAGGATGTCAAAATCGTGTACGAACAGTACTCTTCGCCCGATGAACTGCCGGCGGAGGATGGTTATCTCATACAGATGGCGATAGAGGCGATGGGGCGGAGTTATTCGCCCTATTCCGGTTTTTCGGTCGGGGCGGCCGTCCGCCTGTCCGACGGGCGTATCGTCCTCGGGGCCAATCAGGAGAATGCGGCCTATCCCTCCGGGCTTTGTGCCGAGCGGGTGGCCCTCTTCGCGGCGCACAGCGTCCTTGGCGAGGCCCATATCACTGCGCTGGCTGTTGCCGGCGGGCCGCATCGGCAACTCTCCGGACAGCCAGTCTTCCCTTGCGGCTCCTGCGCCCAGGTCCTGCTCGAATTCGAGCATCCGGACCATCCCGTCCAAATCTTCCTCATCGGCGGCGACAGCATCCTCAAACTCGACGGTGCCGCCTCCCTTCTTCCCTTCGGCTTCAAAAAATAATTGTCCTTTACATTTCGACACCGGTCGCTTGCTTGATTTGTTCCGCCGACAGGCCCATCGCGTGCATCTTCCGGGCAGTCTCCTGCAACGCATCATTGCGGCCTTGCTGAACACCTTCCGCCATCCTCAGTCCCAATTACCAGGTGACGGTCTCCGGTATCTCCGGTACGGGCAACTGCGTCGTCGGCCTCTACAACGAAGGCGGTGATATTGTCTGGTCCTTCCATATCTGGTCTCCCGGTTATGACCCGACCGCTTCTGCCAACGTCCGTACATACACCGGCACCGCAAGTCTTATACGGTGATGGGTACAGCCTTGGGCGCTACGGCTTGTTCCACGGCCAAGGAAACAACTTGGTCTTATACGCATTGCGGTATGTATT
>CADBLM010000068.1 GCA_902795445.1 uncultured Bacteroidia bacterium | reverse complement strand
GCAAGGTAAAAATCTCCATCAACGATGGCAAGAAAGAAGTCGAGGTCACGCCGGGCGGCAACCTGCTGAACACCCTGGCCGAACAGAAAATCTACCTGCCCTCCGCCTGCGGCGGAAAAGGCAACTGCGGACAGTGCAAGTGCCGCGTAGTCGAAGGCGGCGGAGAAATCCTGCCCACCGAAGTCGGTTTCTTCAACCGCAAGCAGATCCAGGACCACTGGCGCCTGGGCTGCCAGGTGAAAGTCAAGGAAGACCTCAAGATTGTCATCCCGGACTCCGCCCTCTCCGTCAAGAAACTCGAATGTGAGGTCATCAGCAACGACAACGTGGCGACCTTCATCAAGGAATTCACCGTCAAACTGCCGGAAGGCGAACACCTCGAGTTCAAGAGCGGTGAATACATCCAGATCGACATCCCCAAGTACGAACTGGACTTCAAGGACATCGCCGTGGGCGAAGCGTATCGCGGCGACTGGGAGAAATTCGGTTTCTTCAACCTGCACGCCTCCAACCCCGAAGCGACCATCCGTGCCTACTCGATGGCCTCGTATCCGGGAGAGAAGGGCATCATCAAGCTCAACGTGCGTATCGCCACGCCTCCGTTCGACCGCAGCGTGCCCCGTGAACTGGGACCGAAACTCCTGCCCGTCAACCCGGGTATCGCCTCCTCCTATGTCTTCACCCGCAAACCGGGCGACAAGGTCATCATCAGCGGTCCTTACGGTGAGTTCCTCCTGCCGGAGGGCGACCCGGACGATCAGGAATACATCTTTGTGGGCGGCGGCGCCGGTATGGCTCCCCTCCGTTCCCACATTATGGAGCTGTTCAAGACACGGCACACCAAAAAGCAGGTCCGTTTCTTCTACGGCGCCCGTGCCCTGGTCGAAGCCTTCTATCTGGAAGATTTCGCCGAGATCGAGCGGGAGAATCCCAATTTCCACTTCTATCTCGCCCTCGACCGTCCCGATCCCGCCGCGGATGCGGCCGGTGTGAAGTACACCGCCGGATTTGTCCACAATGTGATGTTCGAGACTTATCTCAAGAACCACGAAGCCCCCGAAGACATCAAGTACTTCATGTGCGGTCCTCCGATGATGGTGGGCGCCGTGAACAACCTGCTGGACTCCCTGGGCGTCGCACCCGAGAACATCCTCTACGACAACTTCGGCGCATAACCATACGCCCGCCGCAACAAAATAGTTGCAAATTCACAAAAAGGTCAAAAAAAGCAAAAACTTTTTTTGACTTTTTTCGTTTTGTCCATTCGCTCCCCTACATTTGCCGGCGAATCAAACGCGTATCGAAAATGGAAAACATACGTCAGACAGCCCGCCCGGCCCACAAGGCAGACACAGCGTCCTCTCAGGAAGATTACGCTGGCTTCCTTTCCGTCAGAGGAGAATCTGTCCCCGGAACATCTGCCGGTGCGGCCACTCTCATCCACACTTGTTATATGCTTGCTTTACTACCGTGGGCTGTCTCGCTCTGCCTTTGCGGCTGCCGGAAAATGCCTGGGACAGGCGCAATGCCTCCGGCCGCCCCAAAGAGCAGTTGCCTTCTGCGCCTGGAAGCGCCCGCCGGCACCGCGGAGGACTCCGTAGATGTTTTCGCCTACGATCCGGACCGGGACAACCGGATTGATTCCTATTCCCGGATTCCGCTGCGGCAAACGGCAGAACTGACGTTGACGACGGGCCGCAAGCGGCTGGTCGTCCTTGCCGGTATGGACGTTTCCGCCCTGACTTATGCCGACATCTCCACGTTCGAGTCCCTCGGCCGCGTATGCGCCCGCCTGGAAAAAGAGCATCCGCAGCGGCCCATTCTGTCAGGAACGGTCGAGACCGAGCCGGGCGTAAGGACGCAGGCCGCATTGACGCTGGAAGCGCTGATGACGCGCATCCATATCGCCAGCCTGCGGGCGGATTTCAGCGGGCAGCCCTACGCCGGCGCCGTACTGGACAGTGTCCGCATCTACCTGACCAATGTCTGCTGCACCTGTCCCCTGCTGGAACAGGAACGGCATCCCAGCCTCCAGTTCTGCAACTACGGCCGGCTGGACGAAGAGGAACTCCAACGTTTCGCGCAGCCCTCGATGCTGCTGTGGGACGTGCCCGGACAGATTGGAGCCGGCGCCCGTCCCGTCGATGCGCTGCTGTACTGCTACCCCAACCGGGAGGCTCAGGAAGGACCGGGCACTCCCTTTACCCGCCTGGTCATCGAATGCGTCATCCTCGGGGAGCGCTTCTACTACCCCTTCAACCTGGGACGCACGGCGGGATTTGGAGCGGGCGTCGTACGCAACCGGACCTACCGGCTGGACATTACGCTCCGGCGGCTGGGAAGCCGCGACCCGGACACGGTCGTGGAACCGCAGGATGTCGGCATCCTGCTACAGCGGGAAGATTGGAAAGAAATGGAGAAAAAATATGAAGATTTTTAATGACAGATTGAAGGCCTGCCGCTTGCTACGAGGGCTGAATGCGGCGGCCATCGGGCTGATACTCGTATGCGGCGCTATGTCCTGCCGACGCGATGAACCGTCCAGACGGGGAACGGAGGAAGAACTTATTACTCTCGCCCGGCTCTTTCTGCGCTCCGGCGGCGAAGACGGAAAAGCCATCCTGCCTGACGAAAACAAGTTGACAGACCTCAATCTGTTTATATTCAATGGCAACGTTCCGGAAAAGCAAATCTACCTGAGCGGTCCGTCCCTGTCGGAGCACCTGGCCGGCAAGCCGATAGAGGTCCCGCTGCTGACCGGATGCGACTACGGCTTCCTGGCCTGCGCCAATCTGGGATATGAGCTCCATTTTTCGTCCCGGGAGGAAGCCATCGCCTACAAATACTACCTGGCCTGGCCGGACGAATACGGACCGGGGATGGTGATGACCGCGGTCACGCAGACGCGGGTGGAAACGGACAAGCCCGTGGTGCTTTCCCTGCGCCGGCTGATGACCAAGGTCAGCATCAGCATCGACCGGAGCCGGCTCAACAAAGATGTCCGAATGGAATGCCGGAGGATGAAAATCGGCAACTGTCCCCGCTGGTGCCGCTTGTTCTCGGACAGCCGGACGGGCGGAAGCGACGACATCTTCCGGGACGGATTCACCCTCGACAGCAACCAGTGTACCGCCCTCAATCCGCACGACGGGACCAATCCCAGCGGGGAAGCCAGCCTGTATGTGCTGGAAAACCTGCAGGAAAGCAACGAAGCGCTGGGCTGCTATGCGGAGATTTCGCTGGATTATCAGAGCGATACCCTCTGCACCCTGGGAGACGCCTGGCTCACCTACCGCTTCCGCCTCGGGGAACCGGGCGCATACGACCTGCGCCGGGGCGAGCATCTGCACATCATCCTGCGTCCCGGGGGAGAGGGGCTCGGCGGCGACGAGTGGCGGGTGGACCGTAGCCATCTGGAATACAGGCCCGGCATCGGGAGTTACAAGATACTGCCCTCAGACTACATCGAGTGGCGCATCGGAGAGGAAGTGACCGTCAGCGCGGAGTGTTTTCCTGCCGCCGTACCCTACTCCTTCCGGGAAGAAAGCCTTTATCTGCACGCCGTCGAGCGCGGGATGTTCTCCTATACCCTCTCCGGAGACGGACGCAGCATCACGCTCAAAGCCCTCAAGAAGGGCAGCAGTATGGTGGACATCGACTTCGGACCGCCCATCAATGACACGCACTGGGTCCTGCTGGTCTGCGAGCCTTGAATAATTTTTGTCCGCCCCTCGCAAAATTCAAGATTTATTCGTAATTTTGTAGGTTAAGCGAAAAAAATGACAACCGAAAAAGACATAACTCTTCCCGAACAGGAAATTTACGACGAGAGCAAGGTCCGGCACCTCGAAGATATGGACCATATCCGCCTGCGTCCGGGTATGTACATCGGCAAACTCGGCAACGGAGAAAAAGAGGACGACGGCATCTATGTCCTGCTCAAGGAAATCATCGACAACGCCATCGACGAGTTCACGATGGGACACGGCAAGGTCATCAAGGTCACCCTTGACGAGAAGACGGCGAGCGTGCGCGACTTCGGCCGCGGCGTTCCCTTCGGCAGCCTGATTGACGTGTTCAGCAAACTCAATACCGGCGCCAAGTATGACGACGCCGTCTTCAAGAAATCCGTCGGTCTGAACGGCGTGGGCGCCAAGGCCGCCAACGCCCTGTCGGAAGAATTCTACGCCGAATCCTACCGCGACGGCAAGAGTTTCTACGCCTTGTTCCGCAAGGGAAAACTGGTGGAAAGCGGAGAACGGGAAACGGGCGAACGCAACGGCACCTATGTCCGTTTTACGCCAGACCCCCTGCTGTTCGTAGGCTATCATTTCCGCCGGGACTTCGTGGAGGTGATGCTCAAGAACTACTCCTATCTCAAGAAAGGGCTCACCCTCAATCTCAACGGAGAATCCTTCAAAAGTGAGAACGGCCTGCTGGACCTGGTCAACGACTCCCTGAACGAGACGCCGCTGTACGAGCCCATCCATCTCATCGGAGAAGACATCGAAGTCGTCATCACGCACGGACACGCCTACGGCGAGAACATCTCTTCCTTTGTGAACGGACAGAACACCCGTGAGGGCGGCACCCACCTGGCCGCGTTCCGCGAGGCGGTGGCCAAGTGCCTCAAAGAATTCTACAAGAACAACTACAAGAAAGATTTCGCGCCGGAAGACATCCGTCAGAGCATCATCGGAGCGGTCAGCATCCAGATACAGGAGCCGGTCTTCGAGTCCCAGACCAAGGTCAAGCTGGGCAGCCCGTATCTCTGGCAGAAGGAAATCCGCAATCCGGACGGAACCACGACCCTCGACAAGGGACCGACCGTCCGCAGTTTCATCAATGATTTCGTCGGACGCCAGCTGGACGACTACCTGCATATCCACAAGGAAATCGTTCCTGTCCTGATGAACAAGATTTTGGACTCCGAAGCCCAACGCAAGGAAATCCAGAGCATCCAGAAGCAGAGCCGGGAGCGCAACAAGACCACCTCCACCTACAACCCCAAGCTCCGCGACTGCCAGTATCACTACAATGAAAAAACGCCCAAGGGCAAGGAGGAACTGGCCGAGAAGAGCAGCATCTTCATCACCGAGGGCGATTCCGCAAGCGGTACAATTACGCAGGCCCGCGATTCGGGCTTCCAGGCGGTATTCTCCCTGCGCGGCAAGCCCATCAACTGCGTCAAGGAAAGTCCCAAGAAGGTGGCGGGCAACGACGAGCTCAACTACCTGATTTCCGCCCTCGGCATCGAAAACGACAACGCCAACCTCCGCTACAACAACGTCATCATCGCCACCGATGCGGATGACGACGGAATGCACATCCGGCTGCTGGTGGTCTCCTTCTTCCTCAAGTATCATCCCGACCTCGTGCGCCGCGGCCACATCTATATCCTTCAGACGCCCTTGTTCCGCGTCAAGAACAAGAAGGAAGTCCGATACTGCTATGACCAGCAGGAAAAGAACGCCGCACAGAGCGAACTGCGGGACGCCAAGGTCACGCCTTTCAAAGGTCTCGGCGAGATTTCCGCCCACGAGTTTTCCGAGTTCATCGGAGAGAACATCCGGCTGGACCCCATCCGCATCAGCGATGAAGAGAACATCAAGGGGCTGATGGAATTTTATATGGGCGACAACACCCTCGACAGGCAGAAATTCATCCGCAAAAACCTCCGCAGCGAAGTCGAGCTGGACGGCGTGGACTTCTGACGCCGGCTCCGAGCGCTCCGATGGCCTTTGCCCAAGTCATACTCCCCGTCAAACTTGCCTGGCAGCCCTGGTACAGGGTGCCGGAAGGCACGTGCCGGGGACAGGGCGTCAGAGTGATGCTGGGCGGCAAGGAACTGAAAGGCGTCGTCCATCGGGTCCAGGAGGAAGTCCCCGGTGACGTCGCTCCGGAAAGAATCCGTCCGGTCGAAGAAGTCCTGCAGGAAATGCCGCCCGTCGGCAAGGCGAGCCTGCGTTTCTGGGAACAGGTCGCCGGTTACTATCTCTGTACCCTCGGAGAAGTCTTCAAAGCCGGTTTCCATTGCTGGGAAGAACCCGCATCCATCACCCGGGAAAAGGCCCGCCTGGCCAAAATGGCCCGCAGCGGCAAGACGGTCCCTGCGGACATTCCGGAGCCGACGGCTCCCATCCGGCTTTCACCGGCCCAGCAAACCGTACGCGACGGCATCGCCGCCGCACTGAAAGACGGCAGCCCCTGCCTGCTGGAGGGCGTGACCGGCTCCGGCAAGACCGAGATTTACCTGAGCCTGGCCTGCGAAATGCTCGAACGGGGAAAATGCGTGCTCTATATGGTACCCGAGATTGCCCTCAGCCGCCAGTTGGAAGAACGCTTGCAGCGGATTGTGGGAGAACGGCTGCGAACTTTCCACAGCAAGGAAACACCGGCGCGCCGGGCCCGGCTGTGCTGGGAACTCTCCCGGACGGAAGGGACTCCCCTGCTGGTGCTCGGCACCCGCAGCAGCATCCTGTTGCCGCCGGAGCGCTTCGGTCTCATCATCGTCGATGAAGAGCACGACGGCTCCTACAAACAGGAATCTCCCGCACCGCGTTACAACGGACGGGACTGCGCCCTGATGCTTTCGCAAATCCTCGGCAAGTGTCCGCTGGTGCTGGGCTCTGCCACCCCCTCCCTGGAATCACTCTACAACTGCGAAAAAGGCAAGATGCGGCATTTTCTCCTCCGGGAGAAATACCACAAGGCCCTGCCCGCCGACATCCTGCTGGTCAACACGGTGGAGGAAAGCCGCAAACGAGGGATGCGGGGCAGTTTTTCCATCAAACTCATCGAACTCATCAACGATTGTCTCGGACAGGGCGGGCAGGCCGTCATCCTGCGCTCCCGGAAAGCCTATGCGCCATATGTCCAATGCAGCCGCTGCGGGCACATTCCCAAGTGCAAGCGCTGCAACCTGCCCCTTTCCTACAACAAGGCCAGCGGCAGGCTGGTCTGTCACCACTGCGGGCGCAACCGGACCTACGCGGCCGTATGTCCCGAATGCTCAGGCGCCCTGCTGCCCGTCGGAGCCGGCACCCAGAAAATCGAAGAAGAAGCGGCCGCGCTCTTCCCGCAGGCCCGCATCGCCCGGCTTGATTCCGACGTTGCCGGCAGCGTGCTCAAGGAACGGAAAATCATCGAAGCCTTCAGCCGGGGGGAAACCGACCTGCTCATCGGTACGCAGATGGTCACCAAGGGATTTGATTTTCCGGGCCTGCGGCTGGTCGCCGTCATCGATGCCGACGCCCTGCTCAGCCTGGATGATTTCCGGGCGGACGAAAAGGCCCTGCAGACCCTCGAACAATTGCGCGGACGTTGTTCCCGTCGGGACGAAAAAGGCCTTTTCGTCATCCAGACACGGCTCTCGCAGCACCCGGTCTTCGACAGCCTCCGCAGCGGACTCCAGTTCGGGCTGGAAGAACGGATGAGCGAGCGCAAGGACTTTTCCTATCCGCCCTATACGCGGCTCGTGGATATCCAGCTGGAAGATTACCGGGAAGAACGCCTGCAGGAGAAATGCGGCAAGCTGGCCGGACGGCTGGGCGGAGCCGGATTCGAGTACATCGGTCCTTACGCGCCCGGAAGCGGGAAAACGGCCGGCAAGTTCCAGAGGTGCCTGCGCGTCCCCTTTGCCAAGAACAGAAGCCTGCCGGAAAGGAAGGCGGAGCTGGCCGCCCTGCTGGAACGCTTCGGACGCGAAGAAAAATATGCGGACAACGTCAGCGTCAACGTAGATCCGCTATAATTCATTATCTTTGCGAAGTATGCCCAAAATGTATATCATATCGGGATGCAACGGAGCCGGCAAGACAACGGCCTCGTACACCATCCTGCCGGAAATGCTCGAGTGCAGCCAGTTCATCAATTCCGATGAATTCGCCAAGAGTTTCAACCCGTTCAAGCCCGAGGCGGCCGCCATCCGTGCCAGCCGCTTCATGCTGATGAAATTCCGCTACCTTTTCGACAAGCGGATGGACTTCGGCATCGAGACCACGCTGGCCACCAAGGTGCTGCTCAAGATGGCCCGTAAAGCCCAGAAGGAAGGATATGAGGTCATCATTATGTATTTTTGGCTGCGGACGCCGGAAATGGCCATCGAACGGGTCAAGGCCCGCGTGGCGACCGGCGGACATTTCATCGAGGAGGAGACCATCCGCCGGCGCTACCGGATGGGACTGAACTATTTTTTCAAGGAATACATTCCCTTCTGCGACCGGTGGATTCTGGTGGACAATTCCACCCCTCCCTTCCATATCGTGGCGCAGGGACGCAAGGGAGAAGAAGCCGAAATCCTGGACCGGACCACCTATAGCGTCATCCGGGAGATTGCGGAAAAGGCCGCGGACAAAGAAGATGATGAGCAGGGAGACGGAATATAAACGGCTCTTCCGGGTGGAAGAGGAAACGATGGACCGTGTCGTCGCCGCCGCCCTTTCCCGGGGCGGGGATTATGCGGACCTCTATTTTGAAAATACCGTCAAACAGTACTTCCGTCTGACGGACTCCAAGGTGACGGCCGGCGGGCTCAACACCGATTTCGGTGTCGGAATCCGCACGCTCAGCGGCATCCGGAGCGGATATGCCTACTGCGAGACCACCGCAGCGGCCGATATGCTGCGGGCGGCCGGAGCCGCGGCCCTCATCGCGGCGGAAGGGCAGCGCTTCACCTACGGCAGCCGCCGGGAGGAGCCAGCAGCATCCTATCCGCAGACGGACGGCTGGGAAAGCCTTCCGGCCGGCCGGAGCGTCTCTTTCCTGCGCGAACTGGAAGCCGCCATCCGGGACCGGGACAGCCGTTGCGGCCAAGTATCCGTCTATCTCGAATACGACCACAGCGACATTATGATGTACAACTCGTTGCGGGAACTCCGCTGCGACGCACGTCCCCTGGTGGAACTCTCCGTGAGCGCCGTCTTTGCGGACCGGGGCGAAAAGATCATCAGCTCGGCCAGCCGCAGTTTCCGGCTGGACACCGGAATCCTGGGGCCCGGACTTGTCCGGGACATAGCCGATACCGTGACCCGACGCCTGGACGACCGTTTCCGCGCCCGCCGTCCCAAGGGTGGAACGATGAACGTGGTGATGGGCGCGGGCGCGTCAGGCATCCTGCTGCACGAGGCGATGGGACACGCATTTGAGGCAGATTTCAACATTACCGGCGAGTCCGTTTTCGCCGGACGGACGGGAGAGCGCGTCGCGCCGGAAGGCATCGACATCGTAGATGACGGCACGATGTACGGAGACCGGGGCGCCTGCCGCTATGACGATGAAGGCGTCGAAGGACAGAAGACCTATATGGTCCGCGACGGCATTCTCTGCTCCTACCTGCACGACCGACTGAGCGCCGCCCGGTACGGAGTAGCCCCCACAGGAAACGGCAGGAGGGAAAACTACACCTGCCCTCCCATTCCCCGGATGCGCAACACCTATATGGAGGCGGGTCGGGACAAGCCGGAAGACATCATCGCTTCGGTCAAAAAGGGCATCTACGTCGATGATTTCTCGAACGGGCAGGTCAAAATCGGCGAAGGCGACTTCACCTTCTATGTCCGCAGCGGCTATACGATTGAAAACGGCCGCCTCTGCCAGCCTGTCAAGGATATCAACATCATCGGGAACGGTCCCCGGGCGCTCGCGGACATCCGGGCCGTAGGCAATGACCTGGCCATTCCGCCCTATGCCTGGACCTGCGGAAAAGGGCAGAGCGTGCCGGTTTCCTGCGGCATTCCGACCGTACTGATCGACCGTCTGACCGTAGGAGGAGAATAAAATGGACAAGCGCAGAAAAGAACTATGCCTATGGAGCCGCCGGCGTGCCCTCGAACTGGGAGCGGACGCCGTCCGTGCGCGTATCGGCTGCGACAGCCAGCTGTCCGTCGAACTGCGTGACGGAGAACCGAGCCGCAGCAGCAGCGAGGACAGCAACATCCTCAGCCTCGCCTTATATCGTGACGGACGTTCCACGACGCTCCGCACCAACCGCTTAGGAAACCGCAGGAGCATCGAAGGACTCATCCGCCGCAGTCTGGACATCTGCACCCGACTGGAAGCGGATCCGGATGCGACCTTGCCGCCCAAAGCCTTGAAATACCGGTCCCGCCCATCCGAAAAACAACCCTTCGACGAGGCCTGCCGGCATTTCGGCAGCGGGCAGCTGCTCGAACTCGCCCGCAGCGAATGCCGCTGCGGACGCCTGCGCAAAGCGGCGCGGAAAAAGGGCCTGACCCTCATCAGTGAAGTGGTCACCGTCAGTTGTTCCCGTTACGAAAGTTTCTGCTGCGACAGCGACGACTTCGAAGGCGAAAGGCAGGTCAGCGGCTGGATGATAGAAAGCGAAGTCACCGTCAAGGACGCCGGCGGAGCGCTACACGCACAATACGCCTGCGAGTACAGCGTCCGGCTGGACCGGCTGCGCCGGGGGATATGCAGCCGGAAAGCATTCCGCCGCTGCCTGCAGCAGATCGGCTCGGCCCCCTGCCCGGGATTCACCGGGACGATGGTCGTCGAGAGCAGCCGGACGGGCAAACTCATCTCTCCCATAGAAAACGCCCTGCGGGGCGAAAACGTCTGGCGCGACCAGTCCTTCCTCAAGGGCCGTCTCGGCGAGAAAGTCTTTTCCGGGCATTTCACCCTGACGGACCGGACTCACCGGCGGGGACATCAGAGCTGCCGCCATTTCGACAGCGAAGGCGTCGCCACACGGGACCGGAAACTGATAGACAGGGGCGTCATCCGCCATTTCATCGTTTCCACCCTCGCCGCCCGAAAGACCGGACTCCCCCAGACGGCCTCCGAGAGCGGCAGCCTGACGGTAACTCCCTTCCTGCGGGACTTGCATCCTGACAAAAAAACGGTAAATTTGCAGGATATTCTGTCCGGTGTGAAGGACGGCATCTATGTCACGGGATTCAACGGAGGCAACAGCAATGCCCTGACCGGCGATTTTTCCTACGGCATCGAGGGAAGGCGGATCCGGGACGGAAAACTGGCGGAGCCGGTGAGCGGAATGGTTGTGACGGGCAACCTGACCGGACTTTTCGGACAGCTTGTCGCCGCCGGTTCGGACTACAGCCGCAGCGAGACGGACGCCGTCGGCACCCTGGCTTTTGAGAATGTAACTTTTAATGCGTAAGAAGATATGAACATCAGCAAAGACAAAGTCGTAGCGATTACCTACGAGCTCGAAGTGGACGGCGGCATCGCAGACCGCGCCACGAAGGAAAGACCTCTCGAATATATCCACGGCAACCACAATCTGCTCGAAAAATTCGAAGCCAACCTCGAAGGGAAGAAGGCCGGAGATGGATTCCGTTTCACCCTGACCCCTCAGGAAGGATACGGCGAAGTGGATCCCGGGCGCATCATCGACCTTCCCAAGGATATGTTCAAGGACCCCGAGGGCAACCTGATCAGCGAATTCCTCAAAGTGGGCGCCCGCGTTCCCCTGGTCAACTCCGCCGGACAGATGGTTCCCGGCGTCGTCCTGTCCGTGGAAGAGAATACGGTCAAGATGGACCTCAATTCTCCGATGGCCGGCAAGACGCTCCATTTCAGCGGAGAAGTCGTCTCCGTCCGCGAAGCCACGGAGAAGGAACTCAAGGAAGGCCTGCACGGTGAATACGTACAGTCCAACTGCGGAGGCGGTTGCGGGAACTGCGGCGGAGGCTGCGGAAAGGAAGGTTGCGAAGGCGAAGGCGGCTGCGGAAAGGAAGGCGGCTGCGGAAAGGAAGGCTGCAAGAAATAGCCTCCGGTGAAAACGGCCGTCGTCATACTCAACTGGAACGGGGAAAAGTATCTCAAGCAATTCCTCGCTCCCCTGCTGCGTTCCCTCAAGGGGTATGACGCGCAGGTGACGGTGGCCGACAACAACTCCCTCGACGCTTCCGTCGCCTATATGGAAAGCACGTTCGGGGACAAGGTCCGCGTGCTCTGCCTCGACCGCAACTATGGCTTCGCGGAAGGTTACAACCGAGCGCTGGCCCAGATTTCCGCGACCTACTACCTGCTGCTCAACTCCGACGTGCTGGTGGAAGCGGACTGGCTCTACGCCCTTGAAGAGTGGATGGACCTGCACCCGGACTGCGCCGCCTGCGGCCCCAAGATTCTCAGTTATGCCGAACGGGACCGCTTCGAATACGCCGGGGCCGCCGGAGGACTGATGGACCGCTACGGCTACAGTTTCTGCCGGGGCCGCGTCCTTGGCCGGACGGAAAAGGACGAAGGACAGTACGATACGCCGGAAGATGTGTTCTGGTGCAGCGGAGCGTGTATGATGGTCCGCGCGGAAGCCTGGAAACAACTGGGTGGATTCGACAGGGAGTATTTCGCCCACTTCGAGGAAATCGACTTCTGCTGGAGAGCCCGCCTGGAAGGCTGGCGCATCAGTTACGTCCCCCGCAGCCGGGTCTGGCACGTCGGCGGCGGCACGCTTCCCCAGGACTCTCCCTGGAAACTCAAACTCAATTTTCGCAACAACCTGCTGACCCTCCGGAAAAATTACGCCCGGACGGCCGCGCTCGACCTCTTTTTTGAGATGGCCGCCACCGTTGCCACTATCGACAACGGAGGGGGCGATGCGTGGAACTGCTGCTATGACAGCCTGCGTGAAATGCCGGAAGAACTTCTGGGGGAACTCATCGATACCGCATCGCGGGACGGAGTCAAAAGCGGGAAAAGGGCCATCCTGCGCAGGATGCTGCTGGACGGATGCGCTGCCGTCGTCTATCTGCTGCAAGGCCGGAAAAACGCCTTCAAGGCGGTCGTCGAGGCCCACCGCGAATACAGGAAGCTGGAAAAGGCTCCCGACGTGGGCGAAGAAGAGAGCTGCCGCAACTGCATCCGGGGATTCCTGCAGCGGGGAGATGCCGGAAAGATGCTCAGCCTCAATCTCGAAGCGGGCCTGGGCCAAAAAGTCAAAGTCAAAGCGATGCTGGACGGATGGATGGTCTATCGTGCACTGCATTGGAAAGACCAGGTACACGACCGGCTCAACGAAGAAATACCATTATGAAAATCATCATTGCAGGCGCCTGCCAGGTGGGGTCGCACCTCGCTAAGATGCTGGCTTCGGCCGGAGGCCACGACATCACCCTCATCGATCCCGAACAGGAACGGCTGAACGCGGTCGAAGAGACGGCGGACATCATCACCCTTTGCGGGGACTGTTCCTCCATCAAGACGCTCAAGGAAGCGGGCGTGGGCAAGGCGGACCTCTTTGTCGGGGTCAATCCCGCCAGCGCCCAGCATCTCAACATCGTCAGCGCGATTCTCGCCAAGAAACTGGGATGCAAAAAGGTCGCGGCCCGCATCAGCAACGAGGAATACCTCACGTACGACACCCGCATCCTTTTCACGGATATGGGAATCGACCTGCTTTTCAATCCGGAGAAAATCGCCGCTTCGGAAATCGTGGAGGTTCTGCACAGCGCCGGCACATCGGAGAGTCTCGACTTCGCCCGGGGCCGCCTGCGCCTTTCTTCCCTCAAACTGGATGAGGACTCCCCCATCCTGGATATGAAACTGATTGACTTCAGCCGGGAAATGTCCCGGGAGCACGGGATGCATTTCCGCATTGTCGCCGTTTCCCGCCTCGGAGAGACCATCATTCCCGGTCCTGATTTCAAATTCAAGGAAAAAGACCTCCTCTACATTGTCACCCTGCGGGAATCGCTGGAAGCGTTGTTCAAACGGATGGGCGTCCAGCCGCAGCAGGCCCGGCGGGTAATGATTCTCGGCGGCAGCAATATCGGCCGGATGGTGGCCGCCCAAATAGCCGGCACTTGCGAGGAGGTGAAAATCATCGACCGCAGCCGTTCTGTCTGCCTGGAGTTGTCTGAAGAATTGCCTTCCGGCGTCAAAATCGTCACGGGAGACGCCCGGGACACAGACCTGCTCATCGAAGAAGGCATCCGGAGCTACGACGTCGTTGTGGCCGTCACCGACAACGCCGAGACCAACATCCTCTCCTGCGTAGCGGCCAAGCGGCTCGGAGTCCCCAAAGCCATCGCCTGCGTGGAAAACATCGAATACCTCCGGCTGGCGGAAGAAATGGGCATCGACACGACCATCAACCGCAAACTCATCGCCGCCGCCAAGATTTACCGCCTGACCCTCAGCGACAAGGTCCAGTCCATCAAATATATGAACGGGACCAACGCAGAAGCCATCGAATACATCGTCGAAGAAAGGTCCTCGATCGCCGGCAAGGCACTCAAGGATATCTCTTTCCCGGAAGGCGCCCTCATCGGCGGCATCATCCGGGGCGCGGACGCCTTCATCGCGGTCGGCACCACCGTCCTCAAGGCCTACGACCGGGTCATCGTTTTCTCCGTTCCCGCGTCCGTTCCGGCCGTGGACAAACTCTTCAAGTAAGATGTCCCTTCCCTCCTCCGCCTTCCGCAAGGCCTGCCTGTGCCTGCTCATTGCGCTGAACCTGACAGACCTGTCGTTGCAGGCCGCCCGACTGCGCGTCGCCTTCGTCGGAGACCCCCAGGTTGATAACGCCACCGAACTGGAATATGCCCGCAGGAGCATCTTCAAAGAACTCCGCGAGCGCAAGGACCTTGACCTGGTCATCATCCTGGGCGACCTGGTGAATGACAAAACCGAACTGCTCGCCCCCTGCAAGGCCAGCCTGGACTCCCTGCCCTGCCCCTGGATTTGCACGCCCGGCAACCACGACAAGGATTTTTACCGTCCCGCCACAAGCACTTTTCCCGGCAAGACGCTTCCCCGACGCCCCCGCGACCTGGCGACCTTCCTTTCCGTGACCGGTTACATCGACACGAGTTGGGTCTGCCGGGGCGTCCGCTTCGTCTCGATGGACAATGTCCGCACCCGCAATGTCGCAGAGTATGACGGCGGTCTGCGGGAGAGCCAGAAAAGCTGGCTGGACTCCGTCGTCCGCTCGATTCCGCAGCAACAACTGCTCGTGCTCTGCACGCACATCCCCTTCAGTCAGTGCAAAGGTCTGGACAGTCTTTCCCGCATCCTCGGCGCCCATCCGAACACCGTGCTGGTCAGCGGCCATCTGCACAGCATCCGCCGCCACCGCTTCCAATATACGCCGGATTCGACGGCCTGCACGGAAGCGCAGCCGCTGGATGCGGAAGAACTTATCGCCGGCGCCGCCTGCGGGAGTTGGTGGCGGGGACGCAAGGACCGACACGGCATTCCCCAGGCCTGGATGCGCAGCGGCGACCCAAGAGGTTATTTCGTTGCGGATTTCGCCTGCGGCAAATGGAAAAGTCTCCGTTACAAGATGGTCGGGGAAGACCTCCGGGCTTCCCTCACCCGCCGCGATACGACGATGCTCCTGAACGTCTATGGCGGACGCAAGGAAGCCAAAGTCCGCATCCGGAGCACGAAATGGTTCTCTCCCTGGGTGGAGATGACGCCCAGCCGGCTCGTCAGCACGGAAGTGGAACAGGTCGTGGAGTACAACGCCTCCCTCGACCGTGCCTACAAGAAAGCGCACAAGGAAGAAATCATTCCCCTGCGGAAATACGGTTGCGAGCACCTCTGGGAACTCCCCTGCGGCCGGATACCGACAGGGCCCGTACGCATCAGTTACGACGACGGGCTCTGCCGTTTTCAGCTGAAGCTGGAAAACTAAAGTTTCTGATACGTCTTCGTATGCCTGTTCAGGACAAAGAAGAGCACGGCGGCCACGGTTGACGTAAAGGCGGCAATATAGGGAGAGAGCTCGGCGGGAAGGTTCATCCCCATCTTGTCCACCATAATGAAACTGACGCAGACCGCCGACATAAACAGGGCCGGGATGAGGGTAATCAGGTAATGGGGAATCTCCGAGTGGGTATAGAGCCATTGGGTCAGGGCCCACAGCGTAAAGCAGGCCAGCGTCTGGTTGAGCCAGCCGAAATAGCGCCAGATGTTGTTGAATCCCTGGGCATCCGCCATATTGAACCAGAGCAGGCCGATGGTCGCGGCAAAGAGCGGAACCGTGATGACAAGCCGGTTCTTCATCGGTTTCTGGTCCAGATGGAAGAAATCCGCAATCATCAGACGGGCGCTGCGCAGCGCCGTATCCCCCGTCGTAATAGGGGCCGCCACGACGCCGATGATGGCCAGAACGCCGCCGGCCAGGCCCAGCCAGTGCTTGGCCACATACTCGACGACCGTCGGAGCCTGGCCGTCCGGAGCACCGGTCGCCTCGAAACCGCCGTCAAAGAAGAACCACGAACTGACCGCCGCCCAGATGAGCGCCACCAGGCCCTCGGTTATCATTGAACCGTAGAAGACCGGACGGGCATATTTTTCGTTCTTGATGCATCTCGCCATCAAGGGACTTTGCGTCGCGTGGAAGCCGCTGATGGCTCCGCAGGCCACCGTCACGAACAGACAAGGGAATATATCCTGTCCCTCGACGCCCAGGCTCGGCGCGCGGTTGGCCAGCCCGTCCCAGAACTCCGGTATGGAGGGCCAGTGAATCAGGAGGGCGGCCATCAGGCCGACGGCCATAAAAAGGATGCAGATGGCAAAGAGCGGATAGATGCGGCCGATGATTTTGTCAATCGGAAGCAGGGATGCTATCAGGTAATAGGTGAAAATAATCAGCACCCAGAACATCATCGAGGAGAAAGGGTCCTCGAAAACGGCCGCCATACTGCCCAGGATGATGGCTGGGCTGTACACGAAGACTGCGCCCACCAGGACCAGCAGCAGGGTGACGAGGACGGAGACCACGGTACGGGCCTTGTCTCCGAAGATATAGCCGATGAGTTCGTTATAGGAAAACCCGCCCTTGCGCAGCATCACCATTCCGCTGACATAATCGTGGACCGCTCCGGCAAAAATGCAGCCGAAGACAATCCAGAGGAAGCAGGCCGGACCGAACTTGGCCCCCATAATGGCCCCGAAGATGGGACCCGTCCCCGCGATGTTCAGGAACTGAATCATAAAGACCTTCCAGGTCGGCATCGCGATATAGTCCACGCCGTCCGCCTGGGTGACGGCGGGGGTCGGAAGGGAAGGGTCCGCATGTACGACACGGGAGACATAACGCCCGTAAAAGATATAGCCGAGAATCAACGCGGCCACGCTGATAAGAAAGGAATACATAGGCAGCTACTGTTCGTCTACAGGACCCAGGGAAATCGGTTCCTGGGGAATCAGCACCCAGGCAATCAGATAGAGCAAAAGACCCGCGCCGGCTAAAATGACGGCTGCCGCCCAGACGAGGCGGACGACCGTGGAATCGATGCCGAAATACTTGGCCAACCCGCCGCAGACACCGGCAATCTGCTTGTCGCTGACGGACCTGTACAATTTCTTAACCATAATATGACATTATTAAAAATCTTGCAAATATAACAATTAAAACGGATATCCGACACCGAAATGCAGGGCAGCCCCGTCTTTGCTGAACATATTCTTGAAAGAAAGCCAGCGCTGCGTCCGGGCGGGGTCGTGCAGGCGGAAGCCGGCGTCCAAGCGGAGGACGATGAAGTCCAGATTGACACGCAGGCCGATGCCCCAGCTGGCTGCCAGGTTCTCCAGATGGTCGAAAGAGAAACTGGACACATCCAGCGGGTCCCCCTGCGACTGTGCGAGCTGCGCCATCTTCGGGGTCAGGATTTCAAAGATATTGCCCACATCCACAAAGGCGGCCCCCTCCAGTTTCCAGACGATGGGGAACCGGTACTCCGCATTCAGTTCCACTTTGGCGCCCGCCACCTGGCTCGGGATGGCGAAGAAATCGTAGGCCTGACTGCGGCCGGGACCGAGCGTACGGGCCTGCCAGCCACGCATACTGCTCGCCCCGCCGCAGTAGAACATCTTTTCGAAAGGCAGCGAGAGCGAGTTGCCGTAACCGATGCCGGCTCCGATGAGCAGGCGCAGGGCCAGGGCGTGACGGTCATCCTTGCCGAAGCGCAGCGTCTCCACAAAACTCCATTCCCCGCGCACATACTGGTTGTAAGGCATCCCGAAAACTTGCGCGACCATCATCTCGCTGTCCTGGTTATATTTTTTCGGAAGGACGGAATGGAAAGCCGAGAGCAGATTGCCGGAGAGGTCCAGCTGGAAACGGGCGTAGAAATAAGAGGTTTTCGGGATGGCCTGCGGACTGGTCTTGAACAGCAGCGTTCCCGAAAGGCCCATATCGAAGTGCGGATTAAAGGAGGATAGCAGGAAAGGATTGTTCGTCAGACTCTTATAAAAAGTATCATCGATATAAGGCGTACTGACGACGCCGAGCTGGAGCGGGTAAAACTGATAGGCGAGCAGGTTGTTGAAGTTGCCTACGTAGCCGAAGGAGGCGGAAGCGATGATGCGCTTGTACTCGGGACGCTGCTGATAACTGAACGAAAGTTTGATGTCCGTATGGGGCATCTGCCGGGGAAAAACCTTGTAGGGCAGAAAAACGAACTTGGGAATCCGCAGCCCGAGGGAGACGCCGACCTCGTTGCTGGCCACCTTACTGTTGAACATAAACTGGTGGTTGGTCATCAGGCTGACGTTGAGCACCTCCGAGCCACCGAAGATATTCTTGTGGAAATACGAGATCTGGGGAGAGATGCCGAAGAGCCAGTTGGCATTGGTGGAGGCCTGGAGGTTGACTTTGAAGCCCTGGATGCGGGACCGTGTCAATGTGACGGCACTGCGGACGCGGCGGTCCTCTCCCAGGCTCGTCTCGATATTGACGGCGCTGAAGGCCTGCAGCTGGGACAGGCGGGAATAGGTATTGTTTACAACCTCTTCGCTGTAGATCGTCCCGGGACGGATGGTATTGAGTCCCCGGAGCACCTTTTCGTTGAATTGGAATCGGGCCGGATAATCGAGGGTCACCTCCCCGAACTCCACCTTCTCCACCGGCTGGGGCACCCGCACGGTCAGGACGGCTTTGCCGGGATGGCTCAGGGTGTCCGCCTCATAGATGAAATTCGTCTTGGAAAAGCCATAATATCCCTGGTTGCGCATCCACGCGCTGCTTCGTTCCGCCTCGGCGCTCAAGGCATTTTCCGAAAGCCAGCTTCCCTTGCGTACCGTCATCCGCGACGTGTCGGCACAGAATGCGGCACGGAAACTTGAATCCGCCGGCAGGTCATAGGCCAGCGAATCGATGCGGTATCGCCTGCCCAGATCCACATAGTAGGTCACGGTCACTTCCCTGGGCTTTTTCCTCTCGATGACGCCCCGGACCGTCGAGCCGTAGTAGCCGATGTAGTCCAGATGGTTTTCCAGGCTCGTCTCGGATGCCGTCACCTGCCCCTCTTCGAAGATGACGGGAGGGTCGCCGATTTTGGTCACGAACTTGTCCCATCCCTTGCCCTTGCCGTCCTGCCAGTTATATATATATAGGAAGGGCCGCCAGCCCAGGAAGGAATTGTTTTCCTTCTGCTTGATGTAGGGCATCAGGTCCCTGGCGCTGTAATGGCGGTCACCCCGCACCACCACCTTGTTTTTGGCCAGCCACTCCTGATTCTCCGGGAGCACCTTCGTCGTACTGCACGAAAGAAGCAGTGCGGCAAAGCCCGGAAAAAGCAATGTCAGGAAACTATGGCGCTTCAATTTCATATAATTCGCAAATTTAGCGAGGTTTTAACAAAATGCGAAATTTTTTCAGCCCGACAACCGCCGCAACGAAATTTGCAATTAACATTTTGTTATTAACATTTTGTTAATTACCTTTGAAAATGGAACGGTTGTGATACATTCTTGTAAGGATCGGATGGAAAAATTTACGATTTATCAGGTGCTGCCCCGGCTGTGGGGAAAAGGAAAGTTCTCGGACTGGGACCGGGATGCGTTTGACTATCTGAAGTGGATGGGCGTCAGCCATATCTGGTACACGGGGGTCATCCGGCATGCCCGGGGACAGGCCTTCGTCAAAGGCGAACCGGGCTCGCCCTACGCCATCACCGACTATTACGATGTCAATCCTTATCTGGCCGACGAGGAAGACAGAAGGATGGAGGAGTTCGAGGCCCTGCTGGCGCGGACGCACGAGGCGGGACTCAAAGTCATTCTCGACTTCGTGCCCAACCACGTGGCACGGGACTATCACTCCTTCTGCGCGCCGGAAGGGACGGCCGACCTGGGTGCCGACGACGACAAGAGCGTACACTGGAAGAAAGAGAACGACTTTTTCTATTATCCCGGCATTCCCTTCAAACTGCCTTCCGGCATCTGGAAGGGCTCCGGCAAGGGGGCGGGAGTCTGGCGGGAAAACCCCGCCAAGGCCAGCGGCAACTGCTTTACGCCCCACCCCGGCAAGGATGACTGGTACGAGACCATCAAACTCAACTACTGCCCCTTCCATACCGCCACCTGGGACAAGATGTACCGGATTGTTCGTTTCTGGGCGGCCAAGGGCGTGGACGGCTTCCGCTGCGATATGGTGGAACTCGTGCCGCCGCCCTTCTTCAAATGGCTGATTGCCCGTATCAAGGAAGAGTTTCCCGCCGTCAACTTCATCGCCGAGGTGTATGACCGCGACTGCTACCGGATGTACCTGGACGATATCGGATTTGACCTGCTCTACCACAAGACGGGCTTCTATGACACGCTGAGGGCCGTCACGGAAAGCCATCTGGGCAAGGACAAGCGGCCTTATGACGGCACCTTCCCTCCCGCGCAGCCGGCCGGTGCATCGGCCCTCACCGCCGACTGGCAGCGGGTGGGCGCCCTGCAGGACCGCCTGCTCAATTTCCTGGAAAACCACGACGAGCAGCGCGTAGCCTCCGATTTTTACGCCGGAAACGGCGCGAAGGGTCTGGCGGCCCTCGGTTTCAGCCTGCTTTTCAACCGGGCGCCGTTCATGCTCTATTTTGGACAGGAAATCGGCGAGCGCGGAATGGACGAAGAGGGATTCAGCGGACGGGACGGACGCACGAGCATCTTCGATTTCTTCCACATAGACAGCATCGGACGGCTGGGCGAGGTCCTGCGGGAGCGGGCCTGGGCCAACTGTTCCATCGGCGAACTCCGGCAGGCAGGGCTTTCCACGCGGGAAGCCGAACTGCTATGCCGATACCGGACCGCGCTTTCCGCCGCCGTGAAGGACCCCGTTTTCCGGGAGGGAGACAATTTTGACCTCAACTGGTGCCAGGAATACGACAGGGACGGCTTTTTCACCTTCCTGCGCTGCCTGCGCG
>CADBLM010000067.1 GCA_902795445.1 uncultured Bacteroidia bacterium | reverse complement strand
CTGGGAAGAAGATGACCAAATCCGCGTGATTGCGACAGCCGGCGGCAGTGGCAGTGGGGTCTTTACCATTCAGGAGGGCTTTACCCCTACGCAGGCGACCTTCTCCGGTACACCCGTTGCCGGCACGCAGTACACGGTGTTCTATCCGGGGAGATACGCCGACGTGGCCGCTCTCAATGCCCGTTCTTATGCGGTTCAGACGCAGATTGGGAACGGAAGTACTGACCATCTGGAGTGGAACGCCATTGAGACTGGACTTTCCAACTACTCGACGCTCTCCTTTGCAACGAAACAGAACGGGGCGATTCGTTTCCACCTGACCCTCCCCGCGTCCTTCACAAAAGCCTATAGCGTGACACTGAGCGCTCCCAGCGCAATTTTCAGCGTGGACAATGGTGACAGCGACCAGACGGATGAGCTGGTATTGAATCTCAAGTCTGATGCCTCCACCGACGGTATCACCCTCGGGAATGATAAGGTCCTCGATGCCTTCATGATGGTGTCCTGGAATAACAATGTCTTTTCTGCGGGTACTGTTCTCACGGTTAAGGTGCAGGGCGAAGAAGCCGATCCTTGGACGCGTAGCTCCACTATTCCTGAAGGAGACTTCACTCTCGCGGGCGGCAAAGTCACGGCCATCAAGTTCGGTGACCAGCACTGGGATGAACCTTTGTTCTGGGGCGGGTCCGGCACGCAGGCCGATCCCTATCAGATCAAGACCTTGCGCAACCTCAAGAATCTGTACACCGGTTCGGCGTACAAGGATACCTACTATGTCCTCATTGATGACATCGCTTTGTCGTCGGAAGAAGCCGCAGCGTATGCCGAGATCAATAATTTCTACGGCCATCTGGACGGCGGCAACCATGCCATCACCGGTCTGGAAACGCCCCTGTTCGGCGATCTCTATGGCTGGGTGAGCGATCTGGACATCACGGCCAACATCAGCTTTAATGGAACGGATGCCCGCATCAAAGGGGTTGATTACGGCCTGGGCATTCTGGCTCATTACATCTACAATACGGACAATGCCAATGCGATTTCCCGTGTGACGACCCGGGGCTCGCTGACCATCGACGGTCTGACCAAATCCCATGCTTATCAAGTCGGCGGCCTCGCCGCTTCTTCCAATGGCGTTCCCCTTTCCGCTTGTAAGAATTATGCCGACATCACCGTTGAATCGGTTAATGTGGGTTCCGCTAACTTCCGCGTGGGCGGTGTGGCCGGCGTTCTCCAGAGCTCGACCCGGGTGAGCAGTGAAAACTGTGAAAACCACGGTGCCATTACGGTCAAAGCCGTGACGGCCGGCAGCGAGGTGGCCATTGCCGGTGTGTTCGGCTATCTTTCCCAGGAGAACACGGTGATTACCAATTGCGACAACACCGGTGCGGTGTCGGTAACTTACAGCAGCATCGGCAACATTACCTGGAATGCCGTGGGCGGTATCGTGGGCATTTCCGGCTCTGCCGTCTCTTTGCAGAACTGCGACAACAGCGGGGCGATTTCCAATGCTAACACAGCATCCAAAGCCTATGACGGTAATACCATCAGTGCCAAATTCTCCACAGGTGGCGTAGGCGCTTACCTGAAGGGTGCCTTCACCATGACTTCCTGCTCGTCGACGGGTGCCGTTTCCGGCGTGAGCTGGGTGGGCGGTCTGCTTGGTCGCAACTCCAATGGCAATGCCCAGATTACCTCTTGTTGGTCTACGGGAACGCTGACGACGATGGGTGCATCCGCCATTCATTGCATCGGCGGCATCGCAGGAGAGTTTGTCGGAACGCTCCAGAAGTCTTATTCCACGATGACGATTCGGAAAAATACCGCCCTGTCCAAAGCGGTCGGCGGTCTGGTCGGTGATGCCTACAACTCTTCGATGACGCTCATCGTCAAAGAGTGCTATTACGACGGCACGATGGAAGGCGCCAGCCAAATTGGCGGACTGGTGGGCCACTCCCGCCGGAATGTGCAGATTCAGAACAGCTATGTGGCCGGTTCCATCACGGGTAACGCCGGTTATATGGCATCCATCATCGGTTATGTCAACAATGGTGCTTCCTGCGAGGTGACGAATTGCTATTCCAAGATGGCGGTTGCCACGACTGCCAGCGGCAATGCCATCGGCGGTCTGATCGGCGGGGCGGATACCGCAACGAATTCCTGGAATGTATCCGGTCTTCTGGCATGGAACAGTTCCATCTCCTTCCAGACCAATAACACGACGGATGGCGTGGTGATTGGACAGATGCAAAGCGGCACACCGACTTCCGGTACGACTTCGTTTGCCAATTGCTGGTATCGCAACGACTTGAGTTATCTGGTAAAAGGAACGGCCAAGGATATTTCCACCAACTACGAAGATGTAACCACGGGAGGCAAGAAGATTTATAACGGGCGTCGGGTTGATTCCGGTGTAACTTGTTCCCAAAAGGCTGCCGCCATCAGCTGGGACGGAACGACCATCTGGGATTTGAGCGCCGACTATCCTGCCCTCAGGCGCGTGGTTGCCCATTAGTCTTTAAAATAAAGTAAACGAGTACTGCAATGAAGATGTTTTTGACGATGCTGGTTGCGGCGACGCTCTGGTCCAATCCTCTCTTTGAAGATTGGTACGCAGATCCCGAAGGCTTGGTGGACGGTAATACGCTTTGGGTCTATCCCACCCGTTCCCTTCCGTTCGATGAACAGACCTACTTTGACGCTTTCTCCACCGAGGACCTGGTCTGCTGGAAAAAGTATCCCAAAGTGCTTTCCACCGAGCAGGTGAAGTGGGCCAAGCGTGCCCTTTGGGCCCCGTCCGTACTGAAGAAGAACGGAATGTACTATCTGTTTTTCTCGGCCAACGACATTCACGAGGGTGAGACCGGCGGTATCGGTGTCGCTTATGCCAAGCGGCCGGAGGGCCCTTTCAAGGATCTGCTGGGCAAGCCGCTGATTCCGGGCATCGTCAATGGCGCGCAACCCATCGACCAGCATGTCTTCCAGGATCCCCGCAGCGGCAACTGGTATATGTACTATGGCGGCTGGAAGCACTGCAATGTCGTGCGTCTGTCTCCCGATTTCAAGAAACTCCTTCCTTTTGAAGATGGTTCGCTGTACAAGGAGGTGACTCCCGAGGGGTATGTGGAAGGTCCTTTCATGCTGTACCGGGAAGGGAAGTATTATTTTATGTGGAGCGAAGGCTCTTGGACAAAGGATAATTACAAGGTTGCGTATGCAATTGCAGACTCTCCGCTCGGCCCGTTCAAGCGGGAAGAGACGATTCTGCAGTCCGACCCGGCCCTGGGAACCGGAGCCGGCCACCACAGCGTCGTGCAGGACCCCCGGACCGGAGCGTACTGGATGATTTATCACCGTCATCCCCTGGGCGCAAAAAGCGGGAATGACCGCGTCGTATGTATGGATTCACTGAAGTTTCTGCCTGACGGGAAGATTGCTCCTGTGAAAATGACCGGCGGATGGATTTCGTCGCAGGCCAAGCAGCGTGCGGCGGAACTTGTTTCGCGAATGACGCTGGAGGAAAAGTGCACGCTTATCCACGGAGTCAAGGGCGACGGCGAGTACGAAGATGGCTTCCATATCCTGCCGATACCCCGGCTGGGCATCCCGGCCATCCGCATGGCGGACGGCCCGCAAGGGGTGCGCAATAAAACACGCAGCACCTACTATCCCTGCGGGCTTTCCCTGGCGGCCTCCTGGAACCGGGATGTGGCCGGAAAGGTGGGTGAAGGCATTGGCCTGGACGCCCGTGCGCGCGGGGTGGCCATTATGTTGTGTCCGGGCGTGAATATCTACCGCACGGCTCTTTGCGGCCGCAATTTCGAGTATTACGGAGAGGATCCGTATCTGGCTTCCGAGACATCGCTGCATTATATAAAAGGTATCCAGAGCAAGGGTGTAATGGCGACGGTCAAGCACTTTGCCTTGAACAACCAGGAATACGACCGGCACGGCATCAGTTCCAATGCGGATGAACGTACCCTCCAGGAAATTTACTTCCCTGCTTTCAAGAAAGCGATAAAGCAAGGGGATGTGGCTTGTGTGATGACCAGTTACAACGCCGTGAACGGAACGCATGCATCTGAGAGTCCCTGGCTGATCAAGGACAACCTTCGGGCCTGGGGTTTTGAGGGTATCGTGATGAGCGACTGGACATCCACGTACAGCGCTATCGGATGCTTCGGAAGCGGACTGGATCTTGAGATGCCGCGCGGCTATGTGATGAATTACGAGAATGCCAGGAAGCTTCTTGACAGCGGTGTCATCCAGGAGAGTTGGATCGATGAGAAGTGTCAGCATATCCTCCAGACAGTCATTGCTTATGGCTTTTTGGATAATCCCGTCAAGGATGAGCGTATCCCGGAGGATTGTGACATTTCCCGGGCCAATGCCCTCAAGGCTGCGCTGGAAGGTCCCGTGCTGTTGAAAAACAGCGGTGTTCTTCCGTTGAAGGCATCCTCCAAAAACATCATTGTTCTCGGCCCTGACGCCGATATTGTCCCGTATGGCGGTGGCAGCGGCGCGATGGATCCGATTGAGGGAAGGAATATCACGCTCTATGCCGGTCTGTCCAAGCTGGGAAAAGGCTACAAGGTGGAACTGATGGACTGGAAGGCACCGGATTATGAAAAAATCAGCAAGGCGGGTGCCGTCGTGGTGGCCGCAGGCTTTAATTATGATACGGAGGGAGAGAATTTCGACCGGCCTTATGCACTTCCCCAGGAGCAGAACGGACTGCTCTGTGCCGTGGCGGATGCCAACCCCAACACCATTGCCGTGGTTTATTCCGGCGGTGAGGTGGATGTGAATCCCTGGATTGGCAAGGTGGGGGCACTGGTAATGGCCTGGTACTCCGGACAGGAAGGAGGAACGGCGCTCGCGTCTATTCTCTCCGGGAAAGTATCGCCTTCCGGCAGGCTGCCCTTTACATTCTGGGGCTCGCTGGAAGCCAATCCCGCCTATCCCAATTATGTCATCTCCAAACCCTATGGCGAGCGGACGGCCAAGCGTTACTCCCAGTATCCGTTCATAGAGTACAGTGAAGGCATTTACCTAGGTTATCGCGGGATGGCGCATTTTGGCGTGCAGCCGATGTTCCCGCTGGGTTATGGCCTCACCTATACCGATTTTGTCTATTCAAATCTGTCTGTGAAGAATATTCAGGAGGGGATTGAGGTGAGTTTCACCGTTTCCAACCAAGGAAAGATGGAGGCTTCGGAAGTGGCCCAAGTCTATATTTCTGCCCTGGACGCCAAGATTCCCAAGTCTGATCTGGAGTTGAAAGGCTTTGAAAAAGTCAGCGTCGGCCCCGGGAAGACCCGGCAGGTGACCGTCCTGCTGCCTGCTTCCGTGTTCTCCCACTACGACGTGTCTTCCCATAGTTGGGTGCACGATGCGGGTACTTACCGCATCTGCGTGGGGGCATCGGCCCTGGATGTCAGATTGTCAGAAGAAATAGCGGTTAAATAATAATGATCCCGGACAAGGCCCGGGCGGATTAGCGTAAATCCAAGTCTAGGCCCAGCCCGGCCATCACACAGTTGAGCTGCCCGCCGCGGTTGTAGTAGAAGAAGTGCAGGCGCAGCAGGTGCGAGTTTTTGACAGGGTAGAACTGCAGGCCCGCACCAGCTTGCCAGATATTGGTATCGTCGGGAAGCATCGGGTCTTCGATGCCTGCCTCTTTATAATCCCAGGTCGCTTTCCCCAGGACTTCCATCCAGCGTGTCGCAGCCACCTTGAACTTGGTGACCGCTGAAAAATCTTTGAATGCAGCAGGCCGTGCCAGGTCGAAACGGTGGGTGAGCCCCACATCGACGGAGGCGATGTCCCCGATATGGAAACGATTGCCCAGACATACATAGAAATTGTATTTTCCCTTGGCCCGTTCGAAGAGATTGACGGACCATCCGTGCTCCCATGGCCCTTGTCGACCGCGTAACAGCATCGAATAGCCGAGCAGTTCGGACGCCCGGGGGCTGTACAGGCTGTTGCTGATCTGTACGGTCAGGCTTTCACTTTTCCAATGGCGGGTGCATTGGAGAGCATAGTTGTACATCCCGCCCAGCCCGTTGAAAAACTCCGGCCGGATGTAAATGTCGTACGAGCTGGCCAAATATTCGAAACCGCCGCAGGCGACATAGGTCTTTCCCCCCAGTATTTCCCAGCCGTTCTTCTTCCACGATACCCACAGGTAGTCCGTCGCACTCAAAAAATTGCCGTCCGTAATGGCTTTGTTGAAACGCTGACGGATGCGGAAGGCGAAATTCCCGGCGAAAGTCCCTTCGAGGTTCACGCGGAGAAAATCACATTTGGCCTGGAAATCTTTGTCCTGTGTGACCAGCCCTACGCGTCCCCGCAGGTTGAGGTGCCAGTCCACTCCGTTCCCTTCCGCGCGCAACACGACGGGACGGGACAGGAGCGTGAGCGCCAAACAGGCAAAACAGAATATTCTCCGGGTGTTTTTCATCTATTTCTTTCGGCTTTGTTTACAAATGTAACGAGATTTTTTGATGCCAGGGAAAGATTTGTCAATATTTGACTAATTATGGTAATGCTCTTTCCTTTTGCAGTTCGCATCAAGCGGTCGGAATAGTTAAATTTGTCAAACTAATACTTTGTTTGGATGAAAAGACGAAACAGTACATTTTTTCCCCTCGTGCTTTCTTGGGCCACATTTGTTTTTATGGCTTGTCAGGCGCAAGTTCCCTTGCAGAAAAACACCAATCTGTATGGTCGGGTCTGCGTGGATGGACAACCATTGGCCGGGGTTTGGGTGAGTGACGGCCAGGCTTGGTCGCAGACGGATTCTGCGGGATGGTACCAGCTGTCCGGCAGCAAGCATCAGCAAACGGTGTTCGTCATTACGCCTTCCGGCTATTCGGCGACAGCCGAGGATGGCCTGACGCCTCAATTCTGGCAGCCCGTTTCTCCGGACAGTACGAAACTCGAACGCCGGGATTTCGTGTTGGAAAAGACGCCGGATGCATCTTATGGTGTCATTTTCCTGCCTGATGCCCACTTTTGCGGGGAGAAAAATGACCGTATGTTGTTTGATTCGCTGACCGTTCGCGCGTATGAACGTATCGTCCGATCCTTGTCTTCCTGCCAGCGCATCGTGACTATCAATTTGGGCGACATCAGCCACGACCGGTATTGGTATGCCTCCGATTTTGATATCCGGGATGCCTATCAGCTTGTGCGCGAGTCGGGTGTCAGGGCGCCGATGTACAGCGTTACCGGCAACCATGACCACGATCCGTCCGTCTGTATTCCAGACTCCCTGCAGGAAGATTTTTCTGCGCAGAGCCGCTACCGCCGGCTGATGGGGCCCGCCTGGTATGCCGTCAACATGGGGAACCGCCACTGGGTGTTCCTGGATAACATGCTATACATCAATACCCCTGATCCTTCCTGTCATTATAAGGGGGTGGCCGGAAAACGCAATTATGACGTTTGTTTTACAGCGGAACAACTGGCTTGGTTGAAAGACGATTTTTCCCGCATCGCGCCTGGCACACCGGTATGTATCTGCGCCCACGGCCCCTTGTTTGACAACAGGGGCTGCCGACATCCTCGTTCCCAGGTGACATTCCTGGATTCCCTGGCTGCGGCACGCAGTACGAAGATCGACTTTTTTGCCGGTCATGTCCACCGGATGGAGACGGCTTGCTGCGAAGATTTCCCCCATATCACCGTCTATGCGCTTCCGGCCGTTTCCGGCAATATGTGGGAGTCTTTCCCCCAATCCCGGCCGCTCGGATTGGATGGATGCGAGGGGGGACTGGAGTATGCCGTATTTTCCGCGGATGGGGGGATGACGCTGGGCTATGATACGTACAATGGTGTCAATCCTTATTTTCGTTCCTATGACATGAACGCCTTGGGGCGAAAGTGGAGCGAGGATCCTGATTGCAAGTGGATTCTCAAGGAAGTCGGTTATGATGTCGATTATACAAGTCCCTCTTATCGTAACGGTATTCT
>CADBLM010000066.1 GCA_902795445.1 uncultured Bacteroidia bacterium | reverse complement strand
TAGGCAATCGCCTCCTCAAAATCCGGACCGTCCTCCTCAATCACCATCACCTCTCCCGGGAAGGAAGCATATTCCAACTTGACGATTTCCTCGATATTGACAGACTCTGCAAACATAATCTCTGACTTCGGGGGGCCTGAACCGATTCCCCACAAAATAAACGCAAAGATACGAAAATTGCTCCTTATTCTAAAAAATAAATAGTATCTTCGCATCTCAAAACGAAGATACACGATATGAACATCACCAGACACATCCCCAATACCATCACCTGTATGAATCTGGCCTGCGGCCTGTGCGGCATCATCGCCGCCTTTTCGCTGCGCTTCGACTGGGCTTTCGGCCTGATGCTTGCCGCCATCGTGTGCGACTTTTGCGACGGCCTCGCCGCAAGGGCCCTGGGGGCCTACAGCGAACTGGGCAAGCAACTCGATTCACTCAGCGACCTGGTCAGTTTCGGCGTCCTGCCCGCCATCATCCTCAACCGGATGATGCTGTCCCTGACCTGGAGCGACAGCCCTCTCTGCTACCTGCCCCTGATGTTTGCGGTCTTCGCGGCCCTGCGTCTGGCCAAATTCAACATCGACACCGAGCAGAGCGAATCTTTCCGGGGCCTTGCGACGCCGGCCGCCGCACTGCTTTGCGGAGCGCTGGCCTACTACACGGTGGTGGAGCCCTACGGTTTCCTGGCTGAATGGGCCCGGAACCTTTGGTTCATCCCCTGCCTGACAGCCGTCCTCTGCGGACTGATGGTCAGCCGCGTGGAGATGTTTTCCTTCAAATTCCATAAAGGACAGGGACGCGGCACGAAAGTTTTTGTCCAGCGCGTCTTCCTGGCCGCTTTCGCCGTCGGTGCCCTGGCCGCCTGCCTGCTGCTCGGCATCAACGCCTCCCTCGCGGTCATCGCCACCATCCTGGTCTATATCCTCACGGCCATCGTCGCATAGCGAGTCCCATCGTTGCCTGACGGGACATATTATCGCGGAAGATACCGTCGTCCCCGCGTCTCATTATCCAATCAAGATTATCTAAAACAGATTATCCAATTTGGATAATTTAAAAAATTCATCTATCTTTGCAAAAAAAAGAAGATGAATAATCCATTCTATATCAGCGGCATCATTCCCGAGCCCTATTTCTGCGACAGGGAGAAAGAGACACAAAACATCGTTGACACCCTGATGAATCAAGGAGATGTCTTACTGACCTCCGCGAGGCGAATGGGAAAAACGCAGTTGATTCGTCATATTTTCGAGCAGGCATCCATCAAAGAGAAATATTATACATTTTATATTGACATCTACGCGACTTCCGATTTGGGAGAAATGGTCTTTTTGATGGGAAAAGAAATTTTCAAGACCCTTGTTCCCAAAGGGCGTCGCGCATTGAAGTATTTCTGGGAGAATGTGCGGTCTATCTCCGCCGGATTCAGTATCGACCCCATCAGCGGGAAGCCGCGATTTGACCTGAAATTAGGCGAAATCTATACCCCGGAACTCACATTGGAAGAAATCTGCCAATACTTGGAAAGCGCCGGCAAGCCCTGCATTTTCGCGATTGATGAGTTTCAGCAGATTACGCGTTACCGGCAGACCAATACCGAGGCCCTGCTCCGCAGTTGCGTCCAAAAGATGAGCAACTGTCGTTTTATCTTCTCCGGCAGCGACAGACATATTCTGGAACAAATGTTCTCGTCCTATTCCAAACCCTTCTACAATAGTGCAAAAGCGGTATATCTGGATAGAATCGAGAAAGAAGCCTATCTTCGTTTTGTCATAGGGAATTTCTCAGAAAATGGGAAAAGCATATCCGAAGACGCGGTCAGTTACTGCTACGATTTGTTCGAGGGATACACCTACTATATGCAAAAGACCTTTCACGAACTTTTCCCGCAGATATCCGCCGGCGCGGCAGCCACCAAGGAATCTGTGGACGGCACGATACGCGGAATTATCGACGAAGGTTCCCACGCATTTTCCGAACTCACCGCACAATTAAGCATTGCGCAAAAAGGATTGCTGTGCGCCATCGCCCAAGCAGGAAAAGCCCGTAGCGTCACCTCGGGCTCATTCGTCAAAGCCAACGCGCTCACATCTCCCAGTTCCGTCCAGAAATCGCTGGCGACGCTTTTGGACCTGCAGCTCATCTCCTACCAACTGACCCCCGGGGGAAAAGAATACTTCGTCGCGGACAAATTTATGGAACGCTGGCTCAAAGAGACATATTAAGCGGATACAAAAATCCACTTTTTTCGTCCAAAATTCTCCTGCCCGCGCGGGAGATTCCTTTAATTTTGCACGGTTTTATGGGTGAAAACCGAGGTTTTCGCGGCCATAAAATCCCCTATACACACTAAAGATAACCTTATGCGATTAAAATTACTGTTACTATCTTCGGTTCTGATGTTCCTGTTCCTGCCGTCGGGCGCACAGGAACGCATCCAGGTGAGCGGCACCATCCTGGATGAGAACGGGGAAACCCTCATCGGAGCCTCCGTCATCGAAGACGGAACGACCAACGGCACCATCACCGACATCGACGGACATTTCGTCCTGACGGCCGGCGCCGCTTCGAGCCTGACCGTCGCCTACATCGGCTATGCCTCCCGGACCGTCCCCGTGCCGGCGGACGGCAAACTCACCCTCACCCTCCTTCCGGATGCCACCGTACTGGCCGAGACCGTGGTCATCGGTTACGGCGTGCAGCGCAAGACGGACCTGACCGGCTCGGTCAGCAGCCTTTCGAGCAAGGATTTCAACGAGGGTATGATCAGTTCTCCGGAGCAGCTCATCAACGGCAAGCTCTCCGGTGTACAGATTACCAGCGCCGGCGGTTCCCCGACGGCCGGAAGCACCATCCGCATCCGCGGAGGCGCCTCCCTCAACGCCTCCAACGACCCGCTCATCGTCCTTGACGGCGTGCCGATGGAAGTGGGCGGAAGCGTCAGCGGCGGCGGCAACTTCCTGAGCCTCATCAATCCCAACGACATCGAGAGTATGACCGTCCTCAAGGATGCCGCCTCCACGGCCATCTACGGTTCACGTGCGTCCAACGGCGTCATCATCATCACCACCCGCAAGGGCAACGACGAGACCAGGCCGGCCATCAGTTTCCGGACGACCAACTCCATCCAGACGCCCACCCGCCTGGCCGATATGGTCTCCCGCAACGAATTTATCGACCTCGTCAACCAGTACGGCAAAGAGGGACAGAAAGCCCTGCTCAATCCCGACATCAACACGGACTGGAACAAGGCCATTTTTCAAAACGCCTTCGGCACCGACAACAGCCTGAGCGTGGCCGGAAGCATCGCCAAGACCGTTCCCTACCGCGTGTCCTTCGGTTTCAACCACCAGGACGGCATCCTCAAGACCGACCGCAGCCAGCGGTACACGGGCAGCATCACCCTTTCGCCCTCCGTTCTGGACAACCACCTGCGCTTCGTCGTCAACCTCAAGGGAACCTGGAACAACAACCGCTTCGCCAACAACGACGCCATCTGGGGCGGCGCCACGCTGAACCCGACCATTCCCATCTACTCGGGGAATGACGCCTACCGGGGCTTCTATGAAGCCGTGGACCAGAAAGGAAAGCCCGTCAACGGCGCCGTCGCCAACCCGCTCGGCCTGCTGATGAACAAATGGGACACGAGCAAGGTTTTCCGCATCATCGGCAGTTTCGACGCGGATTACAGTATGCATTTCCTTCCCGAACTGCACCTGCACACGACCCTGGGATATGACTATTCCAACGGCCGGGGACACGTATTCATCCCCACCGACGCCTACCAGTCCTTTACGACCGGCGGAGCCGATTATGACTACGGTCCGCAGGAGAATTTCAACCGCCTGGCCACCGTGTACCTCAATTATAACAAATACGTGGAAGAGATCAAGAGTTCCTTCGACGTCACGGCCGGCTATGACTACCAGTTCTGGAGATACTACAGTCCGCTGTATTACTCCTACAACGCCCGTGAGCCCCGCGAGTTGCAGAGCGTCGCGGCCGAAAGCGACCAGCGGCACGTTCTGCTCTCGTGGTACGCCCGCTTCAACTACAACTATGATTCCCGCTACCTGCTGAGCGCCAGCATCCGCGCGGACGGTTCGTCCCGCTTCGCGCCCGACAAGCGCTGGGGCGTATTCCCCTCCGTGTCCGTCGCCTGGAAAATCAGCCAGGAAGCGTTCTTCGAGCCCATCCGCAAACAGTTCAGCACAGCCAAAGTGCGCGTGAGCTACGGTATCACCGGCCAGCAGGACGGCATCGCCAACTACAGTTATATGCCGCTGTACACCTACAGCCAGATGGGTGCCGGCTATCTGTTCGGCGGCAACGCCGTCCGGACGGTCAGGCCCTCCGCCTACAATCCCGACCTGAAATGGGAGACCACCGGCGCCGTCAACGCCGGATTCGACTTCGGTTTCCTGGAAGACCGCATCACCGGCAGCGTGGACTACTATTACCGCACGACCCGCGACCTGCTCGCTACGGTCCCCGTCGCCGCCGGTACCAACTTCAACAAACAGATGCTGACCAACGTGGGCAACATCGCCAGCCAGGGTGTGGAAATCTCCCTCAACGCGACGGCCGTCAAGACCGCCGACTTCGAGTGGAACATCAGTGCCAACGCCACCTGGATGAAGAGCGTCATCACCAACCTGCGTCTGGGCGGGGCCGGTCCGTCTCCCGATACGCCTGCCGGCTGGATCGACTCCCACTACGTGCAGGTGCTCTCCGAAGGCTATGCCCCGTACAGTTTCTATGTGTACAAACAAATCTATGACGAGGCCAGCGGCCGGCCCATCGAAGGACTCTATGCCGACCTCGACGGAGACGGCATCATCGGCAGCGGGGACCTCTACCATCACCACAGTCCCGCTCCGGACTGGATGTTCGGCCTGAGCACCAGTTTCACCTGGAAGAAACTGACCCTGAGCACGACCCTGCGTTCCAACGTGGGCAACTACATTTTCAACGGAATGGCGATGAACACCGGCGCCCTGGAGACCCTGTCCTACAACAGCTACCAGATCAACCGCCTGCACAGGAGTTTCCTCTCCACCGGTTTCAGCAAACGCCAGTACGAGTCCGACTATTATCTTGAGGATGCCTCGTTCCTGAAAATGGACAACATCCAGCTGTCCTACGATTTCGGGAAGGTGACCCGATGGATGGGACTCAGCCTTTCCGCGATGGTCCAGAACGTATTTACGCTCACCCGCTACTCGGGTGTGGATCCCGAATGTCCGGGCGGCATCGACATTTCCGTCTATCCCCGGCCCAGAATCTATTCGCTCACCATCGGACTCGAGTTTTAAATGAAGAATACCATGAAAAAGATACATTTTGCCATACTGGTCTGCACGCTGGCGCTCACGACCGCGTGCTTCAAGGATCTCGACCAGCGTCCCGACACGAGTTCGGAAACCGATGCCGGCACCGTGTACAGCACGCTCGACGGCTACCGTTCGATGCTGGCCAAAAACTATGGTTCCTACGTACTCACCGGCCTGGAAAAGGGCGGCGGCAATGCCGACCTCACCAGCAACAACGGACAGGACCTGATGCGCTGCTACTTCAATCTGCAGGAAGCGGCCACCGACGAAATCGCCTACACCTGGCTCAGCGGCGACAAGATGACCGACCTGGTCTCGATGAACTGGGACGAAAACGACCCCTGGGTCGGCGACACCTACTACCGTCTGTACTATACCATCACCCTCTGCAACGAATTTCTCCGGCACCGGAGCGAAGCCGCTTCGTTGACCGGGACGGAACAGAACGAGGTGAACAGCTATATGGCCGAGGCCCGCTTCGTCCGCGCCCTCGCCTGGTGGATGGTCCTCGACCTGTACAACCAGGGCGCCTTCGTCGATGAAAACACCCCGATGGGCTCCTATACGCCCGAGGCCCGCAACGCCCGGGAACTGTTCAGCTACATCGAGAGCGAACTGAAAGCCATTTCCGACGGAACGGACGGCCTGAAAGACCGGGTCGAATACGGAAGGGCCTGCAAGGCGGCCGCTTGGTTCCTGCTCGCCCGCCTGTACCTCAACGCCGAAGTCTATGGCGCGGGCGACCATTACGAAGACTGCGTGACCTATTGCAAGAAAGTCCGCGGGGCCGGATACACCCTGGAAGAAGACTACGGCAAACTTTTCAACGCCGACAACGACAAGCGCAGCGACGAAATCATTTTCGCTTTCGTCACCGACGCCACCCACACCGTCACCTGGGGAGGAGCCACCTATGTCGTCTGCGGCCAGTGTGACCACGAAAACATCATCGGGGTGGAAAAATACGGCATCGATGTCGGTTGGGGGTCCTTCCGCGTACACGGAGAACTGCCTGACCTTTTCGATCCCGTCGATATCACCCAGAGCACGGACACGCGCTGCCGTTTCTACTCCGCCGGACGCACGAAAAACCTGGACAAGGGTATCGACGACCCCTCCAACGGTTATTTTGCAATGAAATGGAGCAACCTCAAGGATGACGGGACCCCGTCCAGCACGACTTCAGAAAACGGAGTGGACACCGACTGGCCGCTGATGAGGCTGGCGGATGTCTATCTGATGGAAGCGGAAGCCGTCCTGCGAGGCGCCACCGGGACCTCCGCGGATGATGCGATGGGACTGGTCAACGAAGTCCGCGAGCGTGCGCAGGCCAGCCCGGTCGTAGCCAGCAATTTCAACCTGGATTTTATGCTCAAGGAACGCGCCCGCGAATTCTATCTTGAAGCCCAGCGCCGCACCGACCTCCGCCGGTTCGGCTGCTTCACCACCAGCGCTTACCTTTGGCAATGGAAAGGCGGCGTGCTTGACGGCAGGGCCGTGGACGCCAAATACGAATACTATCCGATTCCGGCCGCAGAAATTTCGGCCAATGCGAACCTCAAAAATCTGAATTACCGATGAAAAGAATAGGATGGATGCTGGTCCTGGCACTCGCATTGAGCGCCTGCATCAAGGAAGAGGACCAGAAAATCACGACGCGGGGAGCCGAGAAGGTTGTCCTCAACTGCTCCGCCGACGAATTGGTGCTGAAGAAAGAAAACGCCTCCAACCTCGCCCTCTCGATGCTTTGGAACGACAACAGCAGCGTCTCCACGACCGGTTACGGCAGGGTGGCGGCCGGATCGGTCACCAATACCCTGCAACTGAGCGGCAGCGAAGATTTCGCCCGATACGCCACGCATAGCATCGCCAAAGGGGTTACCTACTGCCAGCTCAACGTGGACCAGCTCAACAAGCTCTGCATCCGGGCCGGTCTCGAAAGCGAAAAACGGGTTCCGCTCTACATCCGTATGGCTTCGTCCGTGGGCTCGAACGTGACTCCCGTTTACAGCGATGTCATCCGCCTCTACGTCACCACCTTCCCCGTCGATATGAGCCACGCCTACGTGATGGCCGGCAATACGGACTCCAAAGGCAGCCTGACCCCTACCGGCCAGATACTGACGGCCACCTCCGAGGGCATTTATGAAGGATTTATGAATGCCGGCGGCTGGATGAACTGGTTCCTCCAGGAGGGCGACGAGACGCTTTGGGGCAATGTCGGCGAGGACGGACACGTCTTTGAAATCGACGCCTCCGAGACCAACTGGAATATGTGGTTCCCCGGCGCGGCCGGCTGCTACTATGTGACCGTCGATACGAAAGACCGCCAGTGGATTGCCCTCAACCTGCCCGAACTCAGCCTCAGCGGCGACCTTAACGGTACGATGAGTTACTACAAACCGGACAACACCTGGACCTTCACCTTTGAGGCGGAAGCCAAGACGTACAGCCTGCTCATCGGCGGCACCGGCAAGCAGTACGACAAGTCCACCGGAGACGGGGCCTCCGCGGACAAGACCGTCGGCTTCGCCGGCACGGCGGACGAAGTCACGTTCGGGACGGAAGCCGGAGCCATCAGCGTCACGGCGACATCCGCCGGAACGCTGACCCTCAAACTCAATCTGGACGATATGACCCTCAAGATGGAAGAGGGCGGCGCTCCGGTCGTGGTCATTCCTCCGTACATCTATCCCAGCGGCGTCAAGCCGACCTGGAACTTCGACAGCTATCTGGTGCTGTACGACGAGGACAAACTGTCCTACGCCGGCGCCTGTATGGTCAATTCGGCCGAAGGTTACCGCTATTATACGGAAAAGGACAACTGGGACGAGTTTTACGGCAAGAGCAGCGGCGACGCCGCTTCCGGCACCATCGACCTCGGACTGGGCAACAACATCGACGCCCCGTCCCCCGGATTCTATCTGATGAAGGTGTCGCTGGCCGACAAGACCTATTCCACGACCCCCATCACCCGCGTCTCGATGTCCGGTTTCAACGGCGAGTGGGAACTGCTCGAAATGACCGCCACGGAGAATGAGGGCGAGTACAACGCCCGCGTCACCCTGACGGACGCGACGCCGGACGGCTTTATCTTCGCGCTCAACAACCTGCCCGGCACCGTGGACTGGAACGACAAATTCGGCGGCAAGGACGGCAAGCTCGTCTATGTCGGCGGCAACAACTTCAACATTCCCCTCCCCGCGGAATTTGCCGTCGGAGACGAACTGGACGTGACCGTCGATCTGGTCAAGGGCACGTATTCGGTGAAAAAATACGTCGATCCGACCGAGCCCATAGACCCTGCGATGCAAACCGCCAAGGTGCTCGACTCCGACAAAGCCGACACCGGCATCCTGCTCACCGCCACGGCCAAGGGCGTGTATGAAGGTTTCATCGGTGCGACGGCCTGGATGAACTGGTTCCTCCAGGAGGGTGACGACACCCTCTGGGGCAATGTCGGAGAGAGCGGGCATACCTTCGAACTCGATTCGTCCGACAGCCGCTGGAATCTGTGGTTTCCCGGCTCGACCGGCTGCTATTATGTGAAGGCTGACACCGGAAACAAACGCTGGGAGGCCCTGTACCTGCCTTCCGTCAAAGTGGAAGGCGACATCGACGCCACGATGACTTACGACCGCAGCGCCGGACAGTGGAAAGCCGGCTTCACGGCCGCTGCCGGCAACTACTCCCTCACGCTTTCGGGCACCGGTACGCGCTACAACGCCACGACGGGCGACAGCGCCGGCAGCGAGGAAGCCTTCGGCTTTGCCGGCCGTGCGGACGCCGTCCGTTTCGGCAGCAGCGCTTCCGCCATCAGCCTCAACTGCTCCGTCAGCGGAGAAGCGACGCTGGTGCTGGATATGGCTACGATGACCCTTTCCGTCGAGGGCGGAAGCACCCCGACGGAAAGCGTTCCCGAGAAACTCTACCTGGCCGGAGCCACCGAGGGCGAGGGGACCTGGAATTTCAACTATTATCTCTGTCTCTACGACGAAGGGACCCGTTCCTATGCCGGGGCCTGTCCCGTCAACTCCGCCTGGGGTTACAAATACTATAAGGAAGAGAACAACTGGGACGACAACTACGGTATGATGGACGGCGGGACGGCCGCCTCCGGCACCCTGGTTTCCAAGGGCGAATCGAACATCACCGCCCCCGAAGCCGGTCTCTACCTGATGAAGGCTTCGCTGGAAAACCTGAGTTATTCCACAACGGCCATCACGGAGGTGAGCATCACGGGATTCAACGATGTATGGACCCTCTCGGCGATGACGGCTACGGCGAATGCCGGCGAATACACCGCAACGGTTTCCCTGACGGCCGAAACGCCCTACGGATTCGCCATCGTGCTGAACGGAAGCACCGATTGGAACAACAAGTTCGGCGGCAGCGACGGCAAACTGGTCTATGTCGGCGGCGCGAACGACAAGAACATCCCCCTCGGCTCGGAATTTGCCGTCGGGGACAGCCTCCTCGTCACGGCAGACCTCTGCAAAGGAACCTATAAAATCGAAAAGCAATGAAAAAGATAGTCATTTTCAGTCTGGCAGCCTGGGCGGCGCTTGCGTGCAGCTGCAACCAGAAACTGCCCTACAATCCGCCCGTAGTGCCCGTCGAGCCCGATGTGCCGGTGCTCACATACGCCAAAGGCGCCGACGTCAGCTGGCTCACCCTGATGGAAAACAAGAACTATACGTTCAAGAATGCCGCCGGCGAGGAAACGGAGTGTATGAAACTGCTCCGGGACGAGTGCGGCGTGAACGCCGTCCGCCTGCGCGTCTGGGTCAATCCCGCCGACGGCTGGTGCAACAGCGAGGACGTGCTGCTCAAGGCCCGCCGGGCCAAGGCCCTGGGACTGGCCGTGATGATCGACTTCCACCTGAGCGACGTCTGGGCGGATCCCCTTCATCAGGAGGTTCCCGCCGCCTGGGAAGGGCATACGCTGGAAGAGTTGAAGCAGGATGTCCGGGAGCACATCGTGAGCGTCCTGGGCAAACTCAAAGCCGTCGGCGTCAAGCCCCAGTGGGTCCAGGTGGGCAACGAAACGCACGGCGGTATGCTCTATGACCTGGGCAAGGTGGAAAACGGCAGCAATTTCGCCTCCCTCGTCAACGCCGGCCACGCAGCGGTCAAGGAAGTATTTCCCGACGCGAAGACCATCGTCCATATCGACGGGGGCCAGACCTGGGCCAACTATACCCGCATTTACGGCTATCTCAAGACGCAGGACGCCACCTACGATATGATCGGCGTGTCCTTCTATCCCGCCGGGCCTTCCGACGAAGGCGGTTCGGACGACCTGACATCGACTGACGCCCTGATCGCCAACCTCAAGCAGGCCGCCACCGAATACGGCAAGCCGGTGATGGTCTGCGAAATCGGAATGCACGTGGACGACGGAGAATTCTGCAAAAAGGTTTTGACCCGGATTATGCAGGAACTGCCCGCCGGAAGCGAGCTGCAAGGCATTTTCTACTGGGAGCCTCAGGCTCCGGGCGGATTCAACGGCGGCTACCGCAAAGGCTGTTTCAAAAACGGCCGCCCCACCCAGGCGCTGGACCCTTTCAAAGAATAACCGGACTGCTATGCGACACTTTCTTCCCTTGCTGACGCTGGTCGGGCTCGGCCTGCTGGGCATTTCCTGCGCCCGGGAGACATATCCGGAGCGCATCCTTCTGAACGAGGACTGGCGTTTCTTCAAAGGAGACGCCCCGGAGTATGCCGACGCCGCCTTTGACGACAGTTCCTGGCGGACGCTCGACCTGCCCCACGACTGGGGCGTGGAGGGTCCTTTCGTCCAGTCCTATCCCGGCGAAACCGGGAAACTGGAATGGTGGGGGACCGCCTGGTACCGCAAGCAGCTTCGACTGCCCGCATCCCTTCCCCGCGGCATCCGGGAGCCGCAGTACTTCCTGGATTTTGAGGGCGTGATGTCGGGCTCGACAGTCTATGTCAACGGGCACGAAGCCGGCGGCCGGCCGTACGGATATTCCTCCTTCCGCGTGGATATCACCCCGTGGGTGCACGAGGGGGAGAATCTGGTCGCCGTCCGCGTGGAGAACAAGCCGAACTCCAGCCGCTGGTATCCCGGCGGCGGCATCTACCGCCCCGTCCATCTGACCATCGGAGCCAGGGCCGGAGTAGCCTGGAACGGGATTTTCGTCCGGACGGAAGCGCTTGAAGAGGACGGAGCCGCCCGCATCCGGGTCAGCACCGACCTGCGCAACGCCGGAGCCCCCGCCCGCCTGGAAGTCAGGTGGACCGTCCGGGCAGCCGAAGGAGGAAAAGTCCTGGCCCGCAGCGCATCCCGGATAGAGGACGGCGTCCGTGCGGAAACGGATTTCCGCATTCCGGACGCCCGCCTCTGGAGCCCCTCCGATCCGCAACTGTACTGTCTGGAGACAAGCGTCAGGAACCTGGACAACGGCGAAGAGGAAACGCAGCGGACCGCCTTCGGCATCCGCACCGTCCGCTTCACGCCGGAAGGCTTCCTGCTCAACGGAGAACGGCTGTTCCTGCAAGGGGTCTGCCTGCATCACGATGCCGGCGCCCTCGGCGCGGTGTGGAACCGGGATGTCTGGCAAAGGCGCCTGGGGCAACTCAAGCAGCTGGGCTGCAACGCGATCCGCTGCGCCCACAATCCGCCGGCCCCCGAACTGCTGGACCTGTGCGACGAAATGGGCCTGCTGGCCATCGACGAACTGACCGACACCTGGACGGTCCCCAAGAAGCCCAACGGCTACGCCACCCTCTTCGACGAGTGGGCGGAACGCGACCTGAGGGATATGATCCACCGGGACCGCAACCATCCCTGCGTGATGCTCTGGAGCGTCGGCAACGAATGTGCGGAACAGGGTTACAGCGACAAATGGGACATCCCCCGCCGCCTGAGCGAAATCTGCCGCGAGGAAGACGCCACGCGGCAGACCACCAGCGGCAACGACAATATCTGGGGCGCCTTCCAGCCCTATCACGAGACCGTGGACGTGTTCGGCTTCAATTACAAGCCGGACTATTACGCCGACTTCCACCGCCAGTTCCCCGACCAGCCCTACTACGGCAGCGAGACGGCCTCCTGCATCAGCAGCCGGGGATATTACCTTTTCCCCGTCTCCGACGAAAAGGGCAAGGGATGGCCGGAGAAAGCGCCTTATCAGGTCAGTTCCTATGCCCTGTATGCTCCCTGGTGGGCTTGCAGCCCGGACCACGAATGGGCGCAGGAAGACCTCAATCCCTCCTTCTGCGGAGAATTTGTCTGGTCGGGCTTTGACTACATCGGAGAGCCTACGCCGTACAATTTCGACCCGACGGTGTTGACGAATTTCCACGATGAAAAGGCCCGCCAGGCCGCCGAGAAGCAACTGGAAGCGTTGAGCCGGCAGGCGCCGCCGTCCCGCAGTTCGTATTTCGGCATCTTCGACCTCGCCGGCTTCCCCAAGGATATTTACTGGCTGTATCAGTCCCGGTGGCGTCCGGAGGTGAAGATGGCGCATATCCTCCCCCACTGGAACTGGGAAGGACGGGAAGGTCAGGTGACGCCGGTGCACGTCTTCACGAGCGCCGACAGCGGAGAGCTGTTCATCAACGGCCGCTCCCAGGGCATCTGCCGCAAAGGACCGGGCGAGTACCGCCTGCGCTGGGATGAGACGCTGTATGAGCCGGGCACGGTCAGCGTCGTCACCTGGAAAGACGGGGAAGAATGGACACGCGATACGGTGCGGACCTCCGGCGCGCCGGCCGCCCTGAAGGCCTGCGTCGAGCTGGGAGAAGGCGGAACGGTTTTCGTCAGCGTCAGGATAGTGGATGCCGAGGGACGCTTCGTTCCCACGGCCACCAACGAAGTGACCTTCCAGGTGGAGGGTCCGGCCCGCCTGCTTGCGACCGATGCCGGCGACGCAACCTCGCACGTTCCCTTCTACAGCCCTTCGCTTCCGGCCTTCGGCGGGCTCTGCTCCGCCGTCCTACGCCGTGAAACGGTCTCCGCCGCAGACAAGCACAGACAGGAAGCGGCCAAGGCACGCCCGGATGCAGCAGATGCAAGTGCCGTACGCCTGTGTGTCACCTCCCCCGGCCTCGAGCCGGCGGAAGTGACATTCTGACTTTCGTCAAAGTGAATCAGACACGGGTGATGCGGGCGCCGAGGGCGTTGAGCCGGAGGTCGATGTCCTCGTAGCCCCGGTCGATCTGGTCGATGTTGTCGATGACGCTGGTGCCCTTGGCGGACATCGCGGCGATAAGCAGGGCGATACCGGCACGGATATCGGGCGAAAGCATCTTGCCGGCCTTCAGCGAGAAACGATGGTCGTGCCCGATGACGACGGCGCGGTGCGGGTCGCAGAGGATAATCTGGGCCCCCATATCGATGAGTTTGTCCACAAAGAACAGACGGCTCTCGAACATCTTCTGATGGATGAGCACGCTGCCCCGGCACGGCGTCGCCACGACCAGCATCACGCTCAGCAGGTCCGGCGTCAGGCCCGGCCAGATGGCGTCCGCGATGGTCATAATGGAGCCGTCAAGGAAAGAATCGATGACATAACTCTCCTGCGCCGGAACGTGGATGTCGTCCCCGATGAGTTCCAGGTTGACGCCCAGTTTGCGGAAACTGTCCGGGATGATGCCCAGGTTCTCATAGGAAACGTTTTTGATGGTGATATCGCTCTGGGTCAGCGCGGCCATACCGATGAACGAGCCCACCTCCAGCATATCCGGAAGGATGGTATGCGTCGCCCCGTGCAGGCTTTCCACCCCGGTGATGCGAAGCAGGTTGGAACCGATGCCGTCAATCTTCGCCCCCATCGCGACCAGCAGTTTGGACAGCTGCTGTACATAGGGCTCGCAGGCGGCATTGAAGATGGTCGTCTGCCCGGCCGCCAGCACGGAAGCCATCAGGATATTGGCCGTACCCGTAACGGACGCTTCGTCCAAAAGCATATAGGAGCCTTTCAGACCGTCCTTCGGGGCCTCCAGACGGAAGGCCTTGCGCGACGGATCATACTCGTAAGAAGCCCCGAGATGGGAAAAGCCCAGGATATGGGTATCCACCCGGCGCCGGCCGATCTTGTCCCCGCCGGGCTTGGGGAACCAGGCGTGACCGAAACGCGCCAGCAGCGGACCGGCAATCATCACGCTGCCTCGCAGCGCCGCACATTTGGCGATGAATTCATCGCTGCCGACATATTCTTCATTGACGGCATCCGCCTGGAAGGACCAGCTCCCCTTGGCGATGCGACGTACCTTCACACCCATCCCCTCCAGCATCAGAATCAGGTTCTTGATATCCAAGATTTCCGGGATATTGTGGACCACCACCTCCCCGGAAGTGAGCAGGACGGCGCTCAGTATCTGCAACGCCTCGTTCTTCGCCCCCTGGGGCTGAATCTCGCCACTGAGTTTGTGGCCGCCTTCTACGATAAATGATGCCATACGCGATAGGGTTTATATATGTTCCACTTCAGGTTCCAGACTGATTCCGAAACGGTCCCGTACGGAAACGACAATCTGCTTCTCCAGACGGATGATTTCTTCGGGTTCCGCCTGTCCCGTTGCATTGACCAGGACCAGCGCCTGCTTGCCCCAGACACCGGCATTGCCGCTTCTGCGGCCTTTCCAGCCACACTGCTCGATGAGCCAGCCGGCCGGGATTTTGACTCCGTCGGCCACATCATAATGCGGTACGCGCACGCCCGGAACAAGAGCGCAGATCTGCTCGTATTTCTCACGGGAGACGACGGGGTTCTTGAAGAAACTGCCGGCGCTGCCCACCTTGCCCACCTCGGGCAATTTTTCATTGCGTACCCGGATGACGGCCTCGCGCACCTGCATCGGTGTCAGGGAAGACGGGACGGGCGCATCGGGCTCCAGCCCCAGGGCGGCCTTGAGGTTGCCGTAATCCAGACGCGGGCTCCATTGTTTGGAGAGCGAAAAGACCACGTGCGTGATGATATAGCGGCCGTCCTCGTGCTTGAAGCGGGAATCCCGGTAGGCATAGGCACAGTCAGACGCGTCGAAGTGGACCATTTCCCCCTCCCGGGTGTCATAGGCGAAGACGGTCCGGATGACATCCTTGACCTCCGCCCCGTAGGCCCCGATGTTCTGTACGGCGGACGCGCCGACTTCGCCGGGAATGAGGGAGAGATTTTCCACGCCCCACCAGCCGTTTTCAGCCGCCCGGGCGCAGAATTCATCGAAGACGACGCCGGAACCGACCGATACGGTCACGGACGAAGCGTCCTGCGAGAGGACCTCCATAAAGCGGACGGCCGAATGGAGGATCGTCCCCCGGAAATCCCCGGTAAAGAGCAGGTTGCTGCCGCCGCCGATGTGCTTGACCGGTCGGGCCAGTTCCTCGAAATCGAGATCCAGCAGGTCCGCGAGCGAGTCATACTCATAAAAATACCGGGCCGTCACCTTCATCCCGAAGGTGTTCAGGCGGGAAAGGTCTTTACCGTACTCTTTTTTCAGCATAGCTTATCCTACCTGGGCACCGTTGGCCAGCACTTCCTGCGGGGTGATGAAACGCATCTTGCCGTCCCCCTGCCGGGCCATCAGGATCATTCCCTTGGACTCGATGCCCCGGATGACGCGGGGCTTGAGGTTGGCGAGGATGCAAATCTGCTTTCCGAGCATCTCTTCCGGGCTGTAGTATTCCGCGATGCCGGACACGATGACCCTGCGGTCGATGCCGGTATCGATGGTCAGTTTGAGCAGTTTGTCTGTCTTGGGCACCCGTTCGGCCTCCAGCACGGTCGCCGTCCGGATATCCATTTTCTCGAAATCTTCGAAGGAACACTCTTCCTTCTGAGGCTCGGCCTTGAGTGCGGCCGCCGCCTCGCGGGCCTTGCGAATCTCTTCGAGACGCTTGAGCTGGGCCTCGATGGCCTCGTCCTCCACCTTGGCGAAAAGCAACTGGGGTTCCCGGAGAGAATGTCCTTCGGGGAGAAGGTCTTCCCGGCCCAGGTCATCCCAGCGCAGCACGAGTCCGTCCGCCGTCAGGGCTTCCCCGCAGGGACGGGTATGCAGAGCGGCCGCCTCCCCTTCCTTGAAAGTGTTGACGGTCTCCTGCTCGCCCCGGCGATGGTCCGTTCCCGCATCGACGCTTATGCCGAGCATTTCACGGAGTTTCTGTGCCGAGAATGGCGTGAAGGGCTCAAAGGCGACGGCCAGGTCCGCACAGATTTGCAGGCTGACGTGAAGGATGGTGGCGCAACGGTCCATATCGGTCTTGGCCACCTTCCAGGGCTCCGAGTCGGAAATGTATTTGTTGCCCACGCGGGCGATGCCGAGGGCATCCTTGAGGGCTTCACGGAATTTGAATTCGGCGAGATTGCGTTCCAGGGATGCTTTCAGGGCCGGGATTTCGGCCAGGGCGTCGCGGTCCATCTGCGTCAGCTCCCCTTTGGCGGGCACTTTTCCGTTGAAATATTTGTGCGTGAGGACCAGGGCCCGGTTGACGAAATTGCCGAAGACGGCCACGAGTTCGTTGTTGTTGCGGGCCTGGAAATCCCTCCAGCTGAAATCGTTGTCCTTGGTCTCGGGGGCGTTGGCCGTCAGCACGTAGCGCAGCACATCCTCCTTGCCGGGAAAATCCTTCAGGTACTCATCGGCCCATACCGCCCAGTTGCGGGAGGTCGAGATTTTGTCCCCTTCCAGATTGAGGAATTCGTTGGCCGGCACGTTGTCGGGCAGGATGTAGTCCCCGTGGGCCTTGAGCATCGACGGGAAAACGATGCAATGGAACACGATGTTGTCCTTTCCGATGAAATGGACCAGACGGGTGGAATCGTCCTGCCACCAGGTCTTCCAGGACTTGGGCAGCAGTTCCTGCGTATTGGAAATGTAACCGATGGGAGCGTCGAACCAGACGTAGAGCACTTTGCCTTCGGCCCCTTCAACGGGGACGGGCACGCCCCAGTCCAGGTCGCGGCTCACGGCACGGGGCTGCAGGCCGCCGTCTATCCAGCTTTTGCACTGGCCGTACACATTGCTCCGCCATTCCTTGTGCCCGTCGAGTATCCATCTGCCCAGCCAGCCTTCATACCGGTCCAGGGGCAGATACCAGTGGGACGTCTTCTTTTTGATGATTTCGCCGCCGCTGAGTTTGCTCTTGGGATGGATGAGTTCCTCCGGCGAGAGGGTCGCGCCGCATTTTTCGCACTGGTCCCCGTAGGCGTCGGGATTGCCGCAGCGCGGACAGGTACCGGTAATATAGCGGTCTGCCAGGAAAGTCTTCTCCTGCACATCATAGAACTGTTCGCTCTCCTTGGTGATGAACTTGCCGTCGTCATACAGTTTGCGGAAGAAATCCGAAGCGTTCTTCCCGTGCACCGGAGAACTCGTGCGGGAATAGATATCGAAGTTGATACCCAGTCCGGCGAAGGAATCCTTGATAATCTTATGATAGCGGTCCACGATGTCCTGCGGGGTACAACCCTGCTCGCGGGCCTTGATGGTGATGGGCACGCCGTGCTCGTCCGAGCCGCAGACATAGAGCACATCCTCTCCGCGCATCCGCAAGTAACGCACATAAATGTCGGCAGGAATGTAAACGCCGGCCAGATGGCCGATGTGAATCGGGCCGTTGGCGTAGGGCAGGGCGCAGGTAACCAAAGTTCTTTTGTAATCCATATCTCTTTTCAATTCAAATTCTTCATCTGTAATTTCAGATTTTTCATCTTGTCGGCAATGTCGGCAATCTCTTCCATCACCGTCTTCCCGCCGTCCGCCGCTTCCTTGAGGCTTCGGACGAGGTCGCGTTTTTTCTTTTCAAGCAGGAGGATGTTGTACTTGACCAGTTCTTCCGGCACATATTTGACCAGGAGGGACTGCCGCGCCGTCATCGACTGAAGCAGGTTGTTCATCGTCAGTTCATAACGGTCGATGACAAGCCGCTCCACGAGACCGGCCATCTCCCGGTCGTCTCCCTCCATCAGCCTGCGCTGAATCACCTCCTGAGGCTCTCCCGCATCAAACAGCCGGCCGTATGCCTCATAGGTCCGAAGGCAAAGCGGGTCGGAAAGGCTGATGCCGTCATTGACGAAACAACCGTCGATGAATTCAAACACCGTACAGGGTTCCTCCCCGGACACGTACAGGGGCGAAGTCAGGGGAAATTCCATCAGGTCCCGGCCGGCCTTGAGGATATAGGACAGGATGGACTGCTCCTGCAACTGAATCTTGTCTGCCCGGCGGACGGGGCGGGCCGGCCTTGCAGTCTCCACGGCCGGGAGAGGCGGCTCTTCCGTCAGGCCTCCGGGCACCCGGGGCACCCGGCCGTCCCTGACGGCGGCGGCATTTTCCTCCTGCTGCTGACGCTTGCGCTGTTCTTCACGCAGACGCTGGACGGCCAGCCTCAGGCGGCTGCGGAGGATATCTTCCGACAAGTCGAACCGCCGGGCGCAGTCCTGCAGGTAAACGCTCTGCTTGACCGGGTCCGGAATGCAGGCGATGGTGTCGGCGATTTCATTGATCAGGTCCGCCCGCCGGATGGGGTCTGCAGCAGCCTGCTCCGAGAGCAGCCGGGTCCGGTAGGTGATGAAATCCTGCTCGTTCCCGTCAATGAACGCCCTGACTTCTTCCAGGCTGTGCTGACGGCAGAAATCGTCGGGGTCCTGTCCTCCAGGCAACAGTACGAGCCGTACGTTGAGCCCCTCGTTCAGAATCAGGCGGATGGCTTTGACCGCCGCCTTGATGCCGGCGCCGTCGCCGTCATACATCACGGTGACGGAACCGTTCTCGCCGGTGAAGCGCTTAATCATCTGCACCTGGCCGGAAGTCAGGGACGTTCCGCAGGAAGCGACGGTATTGAGGATGCCTTTCTGGTGCATTGAAATCACATCCAGATTGCCCTCGACGAGAAAACATTTCTTCTGCCGCGCAATTTCGCCCTTGGCGAACCAGATGCCGAAGAGGGCCTTTTCCTTGACATAGATGGGCGTGGTGGGAGAATTGACGTATTTGGCCTTGTTGTCCGCGTGCAGGGTCCGGCAGCTGAATGCGATGACCCGCCCGCTCACGGAATGGATGGGAAAGACGACCCGGTCGTGGAAACGGTCGTACACGCGGCCGTCCTCCGTCTTTACGAAGACACCGCTGTCCACCAGATACTCCTGCTTAAAACCCTTTTCCGCCGCCTCGCGCACAAGGGCCTGCGCGTCGGAAGGGCTCCATCCCAGTCCATATTTCCGGATGGTTTCCTCTTCCAGCCCGCGGGACTTGAAATAAGCCAGCCCCACCGATTTTCCCTCCGTGGAATCAAGTTGTCCGACATAATATTTCGCCGCAAATTCCGTGGCGATGGTCAGACTCTCCGTCAACTGCCGCCGGGCGATATCTTCGGGCGTCTCCTCCTTTTCCTTTACCTCGATATGATATTTGTTCCCGAGGTATTTCATCGCCTCGACGAAACTCATATTCTCGTGCTTCATCAGGAAACTCACGGCCGTACCGCTTTCTCCGCAGCCGAAGCACTTGAAAATGCCCTTGGCCGGCGTCACGACAAAGGACGGGGTCTTCTCGTTATGGAAAGGACAGCAGGCCATATAGCTGGCCCCGTGACGGGTCAGACTCACGAAATCGCCGATGACCTCCTCGATGCGGATGGCATCCTGAATCTTACTTATGGTATCCTGCGGAATCATTCTTTTCCGGTCCCCTCCGTCAGTTGGCCACCTCGCACAGGAATTTCAGGCGAATCAGGCGCAGTTCTTCCTCTTCCAGGTCGGGGAAAGCCTCTATCGCCGCTTCGATGTCATCGGAGTCCGACTCATTCCGGAACCACTCGCATACATCCGCGACCTCATCTTCATCGAAGGTCTCGTCCACATAAGTGACCAGGCGGCGCAGGACCATTCCGCCGTGCACGAGGGTTTCCAACTCGTCAATCAGTTCGGACATCTCAAGGCCTTTGGCTTCCGCGATGTCAACCAGATCCACCCCCCGATCCACGGACTGGATGATATATTGCTTCAAATCGGAAGGCCTGGGGGGCGTCTTGACCCGGAAAGATTCGTCCGGACGATCTATTTCATTTTCCGCCACATACTTGGCGATAAGCCTGACGAACGGCTCCCCGTATTTGGCCGCCTTGCCCAGACCGACGCCCACGCAGTTTTTCGCGAGGTCCTGTATGCTAATCGGAAGCATAATCGACATATCCTCCAGGGAGGGGTCGGTGAAAAGAATCCAGGGCTGAAGACCGAGTTTGCGGGCCATATCCTTGCGCAGGTCCTTGAGCATCGCCAGCAGCACCGGGTCCCCGCCGCCTCCGCCGCCCTGGGGGACAGGCGCCTCGTCGTCATCGTCCACCCCCTCGGCAAACACGCGTTCCGCCGTCATCATCACGGAGCGGGGATGCGCCAGGAACTCGCGGCCGTCGTCGGTCAACGACATCAGGCCGTAGGTCTCCACATCCTTCTTCAGGAAATGCAGCATATTGGCCTGGTGGATGATCTCGCACCAGAATCTCACGTCGTGTTCACGGCCGGCGCCGAAAAAATCAAGCTGGTCGTGCCGATAGGACAGAATCAAGGCATTCTTCACGCCGGAGAGGATGTTGGCCAGATGCTCGGTCTTGAAATGTTCCTTGAGCGAGTCCACCAGTTCCAGGACGAGCCGCAGCTCCTCCCGTCCGTCAAAGCGGGGCTTGGGGTGCAGGCAATTGTCACAGTTGCCGCAGTTTTCCTCCGGATAATCCTCTCCGAAGTAGTTCAGCAGGAGTTTGCGCCGGCAGCAGTTGGACTCCGCATAAGCGACGGTCTCGGACAGAATCTGACGGCCGATTTCCTGTTCTGCGATGGGCTTGCCCTGCATAAATTTTTCCAGTTTGAGGATATCCTTATAACTATAAAAGGTAATGCAGGCTCCCTCACGGCCGTCGCGGCCAGCCCGGCCCGTCTCCTGATAATACCCCTCCAGACTCTTGGGAATATCGTAATGTATCACGAAACGCACATCCGGTTTGTCGATGCCCATCCCGAAGGCGATGGTCGCCACGATGACATTGACCTCCTCCGAGAGGAAACGGTCCTGGTTCTCCGCCCGCACCTTGGCATCCAGCCCCGCGTGATAAGGGGCCGCCTTGATGCCGTTGATGCACAACTGCTCCGCCAGCGACTCGACCTTGTTGCGGCTCAGGCAATAGATGATGCCCGACTTGCCCGGATTCTGCTTGATATATTTGATGATATCGCGCTCCGGGTCCGTCTTTTCGCGCACTTCATAATACAGGTTGGGACGGTTGAAAGAAGATTTGAACACCGTCGCGTCGGGAATCCCCAGATTGCGCTGGATGTCACTTTGCACCTTGGGCGTCGCCGTCGCCGTAAGCGCAATGATGGGCGCCCGGCCGATTTGCTCGACCATCTCGCGGATTTTGCGGTATTCCGGACGGAAGTCGTGCCCCCATTCGGAGATGCAATGCGCCTCGTCAACCGCATAGAAGGATATTTTGATCCTGCGCAGCAGCTGGACCGTATCTTCCTTTGCCAGGGACTCGGGCGCGACATAAAGCATCTTGGTCTTGCCGGAAATCAGATCATCCTGCACCTGCTGATACTCCCCCTTGTCCAAGGATGAGTTGAGAAAACAGGCGATGCCCTCCTCTCCGCTGACAAAGCCGCGGATGGCATCCACCTGGTTCTTCATCAAGGAGATGAGCGGAGAAATGATAATGGCGGTTCCCTCCATCAACAGGGCCGGCAACTGGTAGCAGAGCGATTTTCCTCCGCCGGTCGGCATCAGGACGAATGCGTCACCGCCAGAGAGGAGATGACGGATAATCCGTTCCTGCTCCCCCTTGAAAGCATCGAAGCCAAACACATCTTTCAGCGTTTTATGTATATCCAAGCTTTCCACCGGCAATAAATTTTACCGAAGATACAACTTTTTTCGGGATAAACAAAATCCTTTTCCTTATTTTCCCGATTTATTGTATATTTGCAGGCTTAATTTCCAACCCGTCCGCAACAGACGGACCGATATGAAACAAAACAATGATTTTATAACGTTATGAAAACAATCAAACTTTTCGCTGCCTCGCTGGCAGCCCTCCTGCTGCTCGCTTCCTGCGGCGGCAGCAACGACCCCAAGGTCGATGTCCAGCTTCCCTCTTCCGCAAAAGTTGACTCCGTCAGTTATCTCGTAGGCATCAACTTCGGCTATTTCATCAAAGCCAACGGCTTCGGCGACAAACTCAACTACGCCCAGATCAAGAAGGGTATGATGGACTTCATCAACGCTGAAGGCGATATGCGTTCCGAAGAATTCAACAACCAGTTCAAGATCAAGCCCGACGAGATGAACCGTCTCTTCGACGAGTACATCACGGCCGTCCGCGAATACAAGGGCGCCGTCAACAAAGCCAAGGGTGAAGCCTTCCTCGCCGCCAAGTTCAATGAGAGCGGCGTCGAGAAGAGCGAAAGCGGACTGGTTTACAAGATTCTCGAGAAAGGCAACGACGTGGTGGCCGCCGGACAGGACACCGTCTGGGTCAACTACACCGGCACCTTGATCGACGGAACCGAATTCGACTCCAACAAGAAGGCCGGCGAGCCCGTCAAGATGTTTGCCGACCGCGTCATCCCCGGATTTACCGAAGGCCTCGGCCTGATCGGTGAAGGCGGACACGTCATCCTCTACATCCCCGGAGAACTCGCATACGGCGAGCGCGGCAACCAGAACATCGAACCCAACTCCACCCTTGTTTTCGACCTCGAAGTGGTCCGCGTCGGAAAGTACGTCGAGCCGGCCCCCGACCCGAAGGACAAAGGCAAAAAGAAATAAGTATGGCCTCCTTGGAACTCGAATGCAGGATCCTGCAGAAACTCACGGTCCAGAGCGGGACTTCCGCCCGGGGACCGTGGGCCAAACAAGATTTCGTCGTCGAATACCAGGACGGACAATATAAGGAAAAGGCCGTCCTGCAGGTATTCGGCACCGACCGCGTCAAAGACCTGGAAAACTATCAGGTCGGCGACCAGGTGAAAGTCTCCTTTAAGATTCAGGCCCGGGAATACAACAACCGCTGGTATAACGACATCCGGGTATGGAAAATCTCCCGCGTGGGCGGCACCGCCCAGGACGACGGATATACCAGTTCCTTCCAGACCTACTCCCCCGAGGTACAGCGTTTCGCCGCCGAGGATATGCCGCAGGACATCGGCGCCTCCACCGGCTTCGGCGTACACGAGGGACAGGAAGCGGCCCCCGCTCCGGACACCGAAGACGATCTCCCGTTCTAATACATTATATATGAAGAAGCTTTTTGCATTGATGTTATGCGGCGCGGCTTTGTGCGCCTGTGCCCAGGTCCCCGAAGAGAATCCTCAGATTGTCGCACACCGGGGTTACTGGAAATGCGAAGGCGGAGCCCAGAACTCCATCGCCTCCCTCAGCAACGCCGCGGCCCTCAAGGTCTGGGGCAGCGAGTTTGACGTGTGGATAACGGCAGACGACACCCTCGTCGTCAATCACGACCCCACCTTCCACCACAGGATGATCAAGGATGTCCCCTTCGCCGACATCAAGGACCTGCTGCTGGACAACGGAGAGAAGATTTCCACCGTGGACCAGTACCTGGCCAAAGGCACGGAGTATCCGGATATGCAGATGGTCTTTGAAATCAAGACCTACAATGACGGCGTCGATACGCTCTACGAATCGCGCGTCGTCCCCGCCTGTGTGGAAACGGTCAAGAAGTACGGTCTGGAAAAGCGGACTACCTTCATCGCTTTCAGCCTGACTGCCTGCAAGAGGGTGAAGGAATTGCTTCCCGACGCACCGGTACAATACCTCAACGGCGACCTCTCCCCCAAGGAAGTCCAGGCGCACGGCATTGACGGCATCGACTATCGCTACACCGTCCTGCACAAGCATCCCGAATGGGTCAAGGAAGCCCACGACCTCGGTATGAGCGTCAACTGCTGGACCGTCAACGCGCCCGTTTACATCCAAGAGATGATGGACCTCGGCGTCGATCAGATCACGACCAACGAACCTACGCTGGTGAGAAAGTTCATCGCCGCCGGAAACTGACGACACACCCAAAATTACACGATAGCGGGCGAAATCGACGAAAAATATGCGAGTTTCGCCCGCTATCTCGCAAATTCTCCCATTTTTCTCTGGGTCATTTGCGGCTGATGGCGGCAACCGAGGCAATGCCAGAGGACGACGCCGAGGGCGACGGAGACATTGAGCGAGTGCTTGGTGCCGAACTGGGGAATCTCCAGGGAAAAGCCGCAGGCGTCCACCACCTCCTGACTGACCCCGTCCACCTCGTTGCCGAAAACATAGGCATAGCGGCGGCCGTCTTCAGGCGTGAAACGCTCCAAAGATACGGAGGCGACCGTCTGCTCGACCGCCACGAGGGTAAATCCGGCGGCTTTCAAAGCCCGCACGGCCTCCAGCGTGTCCTCATAATGTTCAAAAGGGACGACCTGCTCCGCACCGAGGGCCGTCTTGCGGATCAGCGGAGACGGCGGGACGGGCGTGATGCCGCAAAGCAGGATGCGGTCGGCCTTGAAACAGTCCGCGCTGCGGAAAGCCGAACCGACGTTGTGGGCGCTGCGGACATTGTCCAGCACCAGCGCCACTCCGCTGGACCGGGCGGTGTACTCCTCCGGAGTCAGGCGTCCGAGTTCGGTATTGAGCAATTTCCTGTCTTTCATCGCCGATGTCCGCCCGCTAATAGTTGTCAAGATTCATCCGGGTGAGGATGTCCATATGCACATAGTGGTCACGCTGAGCCGGACTTTTCCGGAAGATGACACTG
>CADBLM010000065.1 GCA_902795445.1 uncultured Bacteroidia bacterium | reverse complement strand
CCTCGCCGGATATGAATTCTCGCACGCCGTCGTCAACACCATCAACATGGCCTCCTACACGGGGTTGTTCAACTCCATCATCCTGATTTTCGGCCTGTGTTTCGAATTGCCGATGCTGCTGCTGATTCTGTCCCTGCTGGGCATCCTGGACCGCAGCACCCTCAAGCGATACCGTCGGCACGCCATCGTTGCCGTCCTCGTACTCGCCGCCGTCATCACGCCCAGCGGAGACCCCGTCACCCTGCTGGTCGTCTTTGCCCCTCTTTATTTATTATACGAGTTCTCCATCATCCTGGTCAGGCCGGCCAAGGACTGAAACGACTACAACTTCATATCACCGGGACGAATCCAGCCCGCTTTTCGCAACGGCAGGGCCAGCAGCGGACAAAGCAGCGCCGGAAGCACTACGCAGACCAGCAGCAAACCCGTCCAGTCCAAGGCGGTAGGCGCCATCGCCTGCGCCCCGACGGCAAGCGCGGCGGCGGAAGGTTCCATCCACCCCGTCCATACGCCAATGGGGCCGCACAAGCCGCAGGTTCCCATTCCCGAGTTCACGGCTGCACCGTTCATTTCCAGATGGAAAAGGCAGGTTGCCAGCGGGCCCGTCATCGCGCCGGTCAGGACCGGCGGAATCCAGATGCGCGGATTGCGGATGATATTGCCCATCTGAAGCATACTCGTACCGAGGCCCTGGCTGAGCAGACCGCCCCAACCGTTCTCCCGGAAAGACATCACGGCAAAACCGACCATCTGGGCGCAGCATCCGGCCAGCGCCGCGCCTCCCGCCAAACCCGTCAGTCCCAACCCGGCGCAGATGGCCGCGGAAGAAACGGGCAGCGTCAGCGCCATTCCGACCAGGACAGCGACCAGGATTCCCATCAGCAGCGGATGCAGGTCGGTGGCCCACATAATGACGCCCCCCAGCCAGGACGCTCCCGCCCCGATGGGTGCGGCAACCAGCGCAGCGGCCAGCAGACCGGAGAGCAGCGTCACCGCCGGCGTCACCAGGATGTCGATACGCGTCTCCTTGCTGACCATCTTTCCGCACTCCGACGCAAGGATGGCAACGACATAGACGGCAAACGGGCCGCCGGCCCCGGCCAGGGCATTGGTCGCCCAACCGACCGGAATCAAGGAAAACAGCACCATCGCCGGCGCCTGCAAGGCATATCCGATGGCCGCAGCCATCGCAGGCCCCGCCATCGCGGAAGCCAGGCCGCCGACGGTATATCCCGTCCCGGCGATACGGGCCCACTCCCGGGTCAGCCATCCGATGTGGAACTGCGAACCCAATGTGTTAAGAATCGTGCCTGTCAGCAAGGTGCAGAAAAGCCCCTGCGCCATCGCCCCCATTGCGTCGATGCCGTAGCGGCGAAGAGACACCTCGACATTCTTCCTTTCAAAAAAACTTTTCATCCCAATGCGCTAACAGGCAGCGAAGTTAGACAAAATATCCCACCCGCACAAATTTCCACCTTTTCCGTTCGATAATGCCCCCCCCTATTGATTTATAATCAATATTTTTGCAGCATTAAACATTGTATCACGATGCAAAGACGCAGTTTTACTTCACCGGCTATCGTCATTTTCGATACCGGAAACGAAAAAGGCTTTCTCGAAGGCTCCAACTACGACTACAACGACAACGGCATTGACTCGAGCGGCGGCGAGACCGGCGCCGGCGATGACTTCTGGGATTAATCACTAAACAAGCACACGATGAAAAAAGCGATATATTTGGCAGGCGCCGCAGTTATGATGCTGGCCTCCTGCGCCAAAGAGCGGGCAGAGCAGGACAGCGTCCGCAATGAAAGCCGTCAGGAAATCCAGGGAACCGTCGTCACCATCCAGGCCGCCCTCGGCAGCCAGGAGGCCGCAGGACAGGACACCCCCAAACAGAACGCCGCCACCAAGACCACCCAGACCGGAGGTAATTACTCCTGGAGCGACGGCGAGACCATCTCCGTCGGTACGAGTGAGGGAGCTTATACCACCTTCACCTTGAGCAACGCCGCAACCGGCACCTTCACCCATACTTTCGAAGGGGACGTACCCGATTTGCAGATGGCCGTCTCCCCCGTCCAGAGCGGCAGTTACACCGGCACGACCAACTTCACGGTCTCCCTCCCGACCGTATATGACGGCTATGTCTCCGGCACCACCAACGCCCTCCTCATCGGCACCCCCGACCCGGAGACGGAAAACAAATTCCTCTTCCACCACGCCGCCGCCCTCATCAAGGTGACCTATAATAATGTCCCGTACGGAACGACCGGACTCGTCCTCGAAGCCAACCAAAACATCGCGTCCACCTCCGGCATTACCCTCAGCAGCACGGACGATGTCATCGAAAGCGACAACGCGGCCCTCAACAGCAGTTCTGTGCAGATCAACCTGGCCTCCGCCGTCAGCGAGCCCAACCAGAGCCTGATCTTCTATGTCCCCGTCCCCGTCGGAGATTATACCGGACTGAACATTTATCTTGTCAATAGTTCCGGCAAGATTGACCGCTCCGAAAAGACCTCCACCAAAACCTTCACCCTCGAACGCAAAACCATCTTCGCCACCCCCGGCATCCCCGTGGATATCACCATCGACCCCGTGACGGTGGGAAATGTCAACAATACAGACGAATTTGAAGCGGCCAAGAGCCAGGATTTCACCATTGCGACGGGCAAACGCCTCAACTTGGTTTTTGACAACTATTCCAGCGGAACCCAAGTCTACTTCAACTGGGTGCTTCGGAATACGGCCGGGAGCGACACCCTGCATGTCAGGGCGGACAACTATGCCACATACAACAGAGCCTGGGGTGGGTGTGATGGCACATTCTCATCAACAGGTATCTGCCAGAATGCCAACATCAGCAAACTGAATGGAGCAACCGTTACCGCCAGCGTAGATTATTATCCTACCGGAAACATCGTCGTAAATGTCAGTGCCGTCAAGGGTTCTGACAGCGGTACGTTGCGATATAATTATACATTCCCGTCACCCACCTCATCCATCACCTCCTGCCTGGTAGATGACCACAGCCATTTTGTCGTGAAAGACGCTTGGATTGAAGATGCACCGGCCTATGTAGTCCGCTCGGAAGCCGCAGTTTATGCGTATATGGTAGGAAATGCCAACAATGTCATGCTGAGCCCTCACGACGGCGCTGTAGCAGATGTTTACAGCGACGGCAGCCGGGTGATTAATACGAAGTATTACGACAGCGGGCGCAATTTCAATTCAACTACTCCCTGGAGCGGTTATCCTGTCTATAACTACACCGGGGCCGGAAGCGAACAGAGCTATTCCAACGCCCTCAGCTACATCCAGTTCACCGATGTGAGTACGAACATCTACTACCAACAGTTCAACAATTGCGCCCTTGTCATCAACAAGAGTGAACAGGCTACAGAGACCGGAACTGTCGGCAAGACAGATTACTCCTCCACCTACAACGCCAATCCCGATTTGATGGATCACTCCAAGACCTGGACCGTCCCTGTCGGAACCAGCCTGACTGTCGCACTGAACCTGCACTCCGACAACTTGCAGAATTATCATAGTCCGG
>CADBLM010000064.1 GCA_902795445.1 uncultured Bacteroidia bacterium | reverse complement strand
GAAAGACCTCGGCATGATGGCCATCAGTTATGGCTACGTGTATGTGGCCCAGGTGGCCATGGGTGCTTCCCAGGCCCAGTTCCTCAATGCCATCAAAGAGGCTGAGGCCTACGACGGACCGTCCCTCATCATCGCTTACGCCCCTTGTATCAACCACGGTCTGAAAGCGGGGATGGGCCTGAGCCAGAAAGAAGAGAAACTGGCCGTCGAATGCGGTTACTGGCATCTGTATCGCTACAATCCGGCCCTCGAAGGAAGTGACAAGAATCCCTTCTCCCTCGATTCCAAAGAGCCCGACTGGAGCAAGTTCCAGGACTTCCTCAAGGGCGAGGTGCGTTTTGCCTCCCTCTACAAGATGTTCCCGGACCGTGCCGCAGAACTCCTTGCCAAGACCGAAGAGTTTGCCAAGATTCGTCTGGAGACCTACAAGCGTCTCGCGGCCAGGTAGGCAACTCCTTTTGGTCCCTTCATAAAAAATCCACCGACTGAAAAAGCCGGTGGATTTTTTTATCTCGTTTTCGGCAAATGGAACACATCCTGTACCTCTTTCATCGCCGCATCGGTCATCCCGTCGGGGACAATCTCATACGACGCGCAGTCGGGACGGATGCGGATGATGTTCCCATTGGCCATCGGTTCACGGGCCAGGTCGCGCATACGCATATTGGTGCCTTTGCAGTAGAACCAGCAGTCCTTGAGGTGGGGAAGCGTCATCCCGATGGACATCGGCTCGCCGAGTGCCGGCAAGGCCCGCGTCCGGCTGTCTGCAAATTCTGTTACATTCACGGTGAGGTTGCCGCCGTTGCGCTCCGCCCAGCCTTTTTGCCAGAGCATACCCGCCACTTCGGCGGCCTGCGCCACGGCTTTCGCCAGGCCTTTCCTTTCTTCTAATACGGATTTCATAATAATTAAAGTAAACTATGTTTTTTGCTCTAAAGAATGATAAATTTGTCGAAGGAACTCCTGCGGACAAATATTTTTAGCAAAAGTATCGCAGTTTGACAAATTTTGTCTATATTTGCAGTCCTTTGTCACCCGTCAAAGGGTGACAAAGTGTTTCAAAGCCAGTTTAGCTCAGTCGGTAGAGCATCGCATTCGTAACGCGAAGGTCGTGAGTTCGAGCCGCATAGCTGGCTCTTGATGAGAAGGAAAAGGGATTGTCCGGATAGGGACGGTCCCTTTTTTGACAGGTGAAAGAAATTGGCACATTATTTGAGATACAAGGCGCGGCCTTTTCGGAATGTTCGGAACGGACACAGAAACAGTCAAGACAAAACAACGAGAATATGAAAAAATTCCTTTATCTTCTGGCGGCGGTGGCCGCCTGTGCGGCAGCCGGCGCGGCCGGTGCCCACTACACCCTCAAAAAGGAGGCTCCGGTCGTCGTGGAGACGACGGTCGTCCATCCTGACGGCAGCACTTCCACCACGCCCTCCATTTACCGGACTGTCAATCTGACAACCGATTCCTATCCTGATTTTACCTATGCCGCCGAGCATAGCGTCGATGCGGTGGTCTATGTCAAAGTGACAGCCATCCAGCAGGGCTATACCCCCAACAATATGCTGGAGTATTTCTTCGGCTTCGGCTCTCCCAGCCAGCGTGAAAGCGTCGGCAGCGGTTCCGGGGTCATCATCCGTCAGGACGGTTATATCGTCACCAACAACCACGTCATCGCCGGCGCCAACAAAATCGAGGTGACTCTCAACGACAACAAGACCTATTCCGCCACGCTGCTGGGTACGGATCCGGCCACCGATGTCGCTCTGATTAAAATCGATGCGACCGGCCTGCCCTTCATCGAAATGGGAGACAGCGACGCCCTGCGGCTGGGCGAATGGGTGCTCGCCATCGGCAGCCCCTACGACCTGCGTCAGACCATCACGGCCGGTATCGTCAGCGCCAAGGGCCGTTCGATGCCCAATACCACCGGCGAGTTCAAGATTGAATCCTTCATCCAGACCGATGCGGCCGTCAATCCCGGCAACAGCGGCGGCGCCCTGGTGGACAAGGCCGGCCGCCTGGTGGGCATCAATACGGCGATTATCTCCCAGACCGGCGCCTATTCGGGCTATTCCTTTGCGGTTCCCGTCAACATCGTCAAACGCATCGTCGGCGACCTGATGGACTTCGGTTCCGTCCGCCGCGCCCTCCTCGGCATCTCGATGCAAAATATCGATGACAAAAAAGCTTCCGAGTTGAAACTTTCTTCGCCAAACGGAGTATACATAGCAGATGTTGCCAAAGGCAGCGCCGCTGAAGCGGCCGGCGTAAAGAAAGGGGACGTGCTTGTCGCCATCGACGACAAGACCGTGACGGACGGAGCCAGCGTTCAGGAAATGGTAACCCGTTATCATCCTGGAGACAACGCTACGCTGACCCTGATACGTGACGGCCGGAAGAAAGAGGTGAAGGTGGTCTTCAAGGGTACGGTCCAGGAGAACGGTACCGTGGATGAAGACGGAGCCGTAGCCTATTTCGGAGCCAAGCTCCGTCCGGCTTCCCAGGAACTGCTCGACGCTTACAACCTCAAGGGCGGTGTCGAAGTCGTCTCCGTCGGAGAAGGCAAACTGGCGCAGCAGGGGGTTCCTGAAGGCTTCATCATCCAGTATGTCAACAACCAGGCGGTTTCCAAGCCCCAGGATGTGCTTGACATTACGAAAAAAGCGAAAAGAACCGTCCTTCTTGAGGGGGTCAACCGCAACGGAAGGGTGTCGTACTACGGGTTCGGCCTCTGATTTTCCGACAGACAGCGTACTCCGTCAGTGGACATAAGGTTCATTGACGGAGTATTTGTATAAGTAGATATGAGACAGTTAAAAATTACCAAATCCATCACCAACCGCGAAAGCGCTTCCCTGGACAAGTATCTCCAGGAAATCGGCCGCGAGGAATTGATTACGGTGGAAGATGAAGTGGAACTCGCCCAGAAAATCCGTCAGGGCGACAAAAGGGCTTTGGAAAAACTGACCCGCGCCAACCTGCGTTTCGTCGTTTCCGTCGCCAAACAGTACCAGAATCAGGGGCTGAGCCTGCCCGACCTTATCAACGAAGGCAATCTGGGCCTGATCAAGGCCGCGCAGAAATTCGACGAGACCCGTGGTTTCAAATTCATCTCCTACGCCGTGTGGTGGATTCGTCAGTCCATTCTCCAGGCGCTGGCCGAACAGAGCCGAATCGTGCGTCTGCCGCTCAACCAGGTGGGCTCCCTGAACAAAATCAACAAGGCTCAGGGCAAGTTCGAGCAGGAGCACGGCCGTCTCCCGACCAGTGAGGAACTGGCGGAAATCCTTGATGTTCCCAAGGACAAAATCGCCGACACCATCCGCGTTTCCGGCCGTCACGTCTCCCTCGACGCTCCTTTTGTGGAAGGGGAGGACAACAACCTGCTGGACGTGCTGGAGAACGAGGAGTCTCCGGCTGCGAGCAAAGGGCTGGTCAGCGAATCGCTCAACAAGGAAATCGAGCGCGTCCTCTCGACGCTGACGCCCCGCGAAAGGGATATCGTCAAATATTTCTTCGGTATCGGCTGCCAGGAGATGACCCTCGAAGAAATCGGTGAAAAATTCAACCTGACCCGCGAACGTGTGCGTCAGATTAAGGAAAAGGCCATCCGCCGTCTGAAAAACAGCAGCCGCAGCAATCTGCTGAAGAGTTACCTTTGATGTGTTTTCCCCTATGGTTCAGTCACCCGAAGCATTTATTGTTTCCACGGCCCGTCAGGCTGTGGAAACATTGTATAACACCCAGGTACCCGACGCCCTCCTTCAGGTCCAGCCGACCCGTAAGGATTTCGAGGGCGATTACACCCTGGTCATTTTCCCCCTGCTGAAAATCACCAAGGAGGCTCCTGACAAGACGGGAGAGGCCATCGGAGCCTATTTCAAGGAACATTGTCCCGAAATCGGCGGATACAACGTGGTGAAAGGGTTCCTCAACCTCTGTTTTTCCAACGTCTTCTGGAACGAGACCCTGTCCGCCATTCTCGCCGACGAACATTATGGTACGCACGCCCCTACGGGACGGCATATTATGATTGAATTCTCCTCTCCCAATACCAACAAGCCCCTCCATCTGGGCCATATCCGCAACAATCTGCTGGGCTGGTCCGTATCCCGTCTGCTGCAGGAGAACGGACACGACGTGATGCGGGTCAACCTGGTCAACGACAGGGGCATCCACATCTGCAAGTCGATGCTGGCCTGGAAGAAACTGGGCGGCGGAGAGACCCCGGCCACTTCCGGCAAGAAGGGGGACCATCTGGTGGGGGATTACTATGTCGCCTTCAACAACCTCTATCTCAAGGAAGTCAAGGAATTGATGGACGCAGGGATGAGCGAGGAGGATGCCAAGAAGCAGGCCCCTTCCCTCAAGGAAGCGCAGGCGATGCTCGTAGGCTGGGAGCAGAACGACCCCGAGGTCCGCGCCCTCTGGGAGATGATGAACGGCTGGGTCTATGAGGGCTTTGCCAAGACCTATGAAAACCTGGGCATCTCCTTCGACCGGACCTACTATGAGTCACAGACTTATCTCTTCGGCAAGGCACTGGTCCAGAAGGGCCTGGATATGGGTATTTTCGAGCGCGAGGCGGACGGTTCCGTCTGGTGCGACCTGACGGCCGACGGACTGGACCGCAAGCTCCTGCTGCGCGGCGACGGCACTTCCGTCTATATGACCCAGGACCTGGGGACGGCGGAACAGCGTTTCGAAGAATACAAGCTCGACGAGCACATCTATGTCGTCGGTAACGAGCAGAACTACCATTTCCAGGTGCTCAAACTGATTCTGGGCAAACTGGGCTTCTCCTGGGCCGACAGCATCTACCATCTGTCCTACGGAATGGTGGAACTGCCGGAAGGCAAGATGAAATCCCGCGAGGGAACGGTCGTCGATGCGGACGACCTGATGGAGAATATGTACAATACCGCACGCGAGACCTCCCTGGCCCTGGGCAAAATCGAGGATATGGACGAGCAGGAACAGGACCGGCTCTTCCGGATGCTCAGCCTCGGCGCGATGAAGTATTTCATCCTCAAGGTGGACCCCCGCAAGACGATGCTCTTCGACCCCAGGGAGTCCATCGATTTCAACGGCAATACCGGACCTTTCATTCAATATACCCACGCGCGTATCTGCTCGGTCCTCCGCAAGGCGGCCGCGCAGGGAATCATCGTGGGCAAGGAAGATGTCAAAACAGATACGCCCCTTTCTCCCAAGGAAGTGCGGCTCGTGAAACTGCTGGAGACCTATCCGGCCAAGGTGGCCGAGGCCGGTGCATCCTATTCGCCGGCGCTCATCGCCAACTACGCCTACGACCTCTCCAAGGAGTTCAACCAGTATTACCACGACACGCCCATCCTGCGTGAGGCGGACGCGTCCCTGCTGCGTTACCGGCTCGTCCTGATCCGCACCGTGGCGGCGGTCCTGGTGAAGGCGATGGACATCCTCGGCATCGAGTTGCCCGAAAGAATGTAGCGGCGATGGCTCCCTTCGACATATTCCTGCTCGTGATGGCCGCAACGGCCGTCATCGTCTTCATCGCGCTGAATTTCGTGGATGCCGGTTACGGCAAGTTCTACAACCCCAAATGGGGACCTGCGGTCGGCAACCGTCTCGGATGGGTGCTGATGGAGGCGCCGGTTTTCGTGGCGATGCTGCTGCTCTGGTATTATTCCGACAGGCGCGGCGATGCGGTCCGTCTGGTCTTCCTCCTGCTGTTTGAACTGCATTATTTCCAGCGTTCGTTCATTTTCCCGCTGCTGATACGCGGCGAGGGGAAGATGCCGCTGTCCATCATTCTGATGGGGGTGTTGTTCAATGTGCTGAATGCCGTGATGCAGGGCGGATGGATTTTCTATGTTTCCGCGCCGGAGGCCTATCCCGTTTCCTGGCTCTATGACCCCCGTTTCCTCTGCGGTACGCTGCTCTTTCTTTTCGGGATGGCCGTCAACATCCGCTCGGACAGCATCATCCGTCATCTCCGCCAGCCGGGGGACACCCGCCATTATCTGCCGACGCAGGGCTTTTTCAAGTATGTCACCTCGGCCAATTATTTCGGGGAGTGGCTTGAATGGACCGGCTTTGCCATCCTGACCTGGTCCTGGGCGGGCGCCGTTTTCTCCCTCTGGACTTTTGCCAACCTGGCGCCCCGGGCCGTCCGGATTCACCAGCGCTACCGGAGCGAATTTCCCGGTCAGCTGCCGGAAGGAACCAAGAGCATCATCCCTTTCATTTATTGAGAAATGGAATCACCCATCTTTACACCCTTACAGATCGGCCCGGTTACGCTGCGCAACCGGGTCATCCGTTCCGCGGCCTTCGAGAATATGGCCTACAACAATTCTCCTTCCAAAGACCTGTATGACTATCATACGGCCGTCGCACGCGGCGGAGTCGGTATGACAACCGTGGCCTATGCGGCCGTCTGCCGCAGCGGCCTTTCGTTCCGGGGCCAGCTTTGGATGCGCGAGGAAATCGTGCCGGCGCTCAAAGAACTGACCGACGCCATCCACGCCGAGGGGGCCAAAGCGTCCATCCAACTGGGCCATTGCGGCAATATGACGCACCGCGCCACCTGCGGCTGTATGCCCGTGGGGGCTTCGACCGGATTCAACCTCTATTCCCCGACCTTCGTGCGGGGGCTTCGCAAAGAGGAAATTGCGGGGCTGGTCCGGGATTTCGGCCAGGCGGTCCGTCTGGCCCGCAAGGCCGGTTTCGACTGCGTGGAAATCCACGCCGGACACGGTTATCTCATCAGCCAGTTCCTCTCACCTTATACCAATCACCGCCGCGATGAATACGGCGGCAGCCTCGAAAACCGTATGCGCTTGATGCGGGAAGTCATCCGTGAAGTGATGCAGGCTGCGGGCGACGATATGGGCGTGGTGGTCAAGATGAATATGCACGATGGCTTCAAGGGCGGAATGCAGCGGCCCGAATGCCTCGAAGTGGCCCGGGAACTGGAACGCCTCGGCGTACACGCCATCGTGCTGAGCGCCGGTTTCGTGAGCAAGGCGCCGATGGAGGTGATGCGCGGTGCGATGCCCCTGAAGACCCTGGCCCACTATATGGACTGGAAACATTGGTGGCTCAAGGCGGGTCTGGCCCTGGCAGGACGCCTGATGATTCCGACCGTGCCCTACAGCGAGGGATATTTCCTCGAAGATGCCAAGGAGTTCCGTGCGGTCGTGAAACTTCCGCTTATCTACGTGGGCGGCCTGGTATCGCGCGAAAAGATGGAAGAAGTGCTCGCGGCCGGATTTGAAGGCCTGCAGATGGCCCGGGCCCTGGTCCACGATACGGATTTTGTCAACAAACTGCGCAGCGGCGAAGTGGAAAGGAGCGGCTGCAAGCATTCCAATTATTGCATCGGCCGTATGTACACGCTGGAGATGAAGTGTCACCACTGTGTCAACCGGCTGCCCGCCTCCTTGCAGAAAGAAATCGACCGGGCGGAAAAAACGTTGTAAGATGAAAGATTTCAGCAAACAGGTGTCGGCGCTGGCCGCCCGGAAGGGGAGTGCGCCGCTTGCGCTCGTGACGGGTGCCAGCAGCGGAATGGGACTGATATATGCCGAGACGCTGGCCCGCTCCGGCTGCGACATCCTCGCCGTCAGCAACCAGCAGGAACTGCTGCCTTCCCTCGCGCAGCGCCTGCACGAAGAATGGGGCGTAAAGGCCATCGCCCGTTATCAGGACCTCTCCACCCCGGATGCGGCGGACGCTTTGTTGCAGTTCTGCGACGACAACGCCCTGGAGGTGGATATCCTCATCAACAATGCGGGGATGTTCTTTTTCAAGGAACTCGACGCCCAGGCGGACCGCAAGCGCATCGACACCATCCTGCATCTGCATATGCTGACGATAGCGAGTATGACGATCCTCTTCGGCGACCGTATGAAGAAGAGGGGATACGGCTATATGATGAATGTCTCTTCCCTGGCGGCTTCCCTGCCGGTTCCCGGGATTACGCTCTATGCCTCCACCAAGGCGTTTCTGAAAGTCTTCACACAGTCCTATCACTACGAACTGCGCCCCTATGGCGTCGGTCTGACCGTCGTCTGTCCGCCGGCCGTCGCCACGCCCCTGTACGGCCTCAAGCCTTCCCTGATGAAACTGGGCGTGCATACCGGCGTCATCAAGACGCCCGAGTGGCTCGTCCGCCGGGCCCTGCGCGGTATGTTCCGCCGCCGGAGGACTGTCCGGCCCGGCCTGATGAACTGGTATCTGCCCCCTTTGATTCATCTGCTTCCGAACCCGATGGTCGAGTGGATTTGGAAAAAATTCAAATGAGGGCATTTATTTTTTGGTAAAAAATTTTTTTATCGTAAAAAAAAGTCCTATACTTGCAGCCGCAAACATATAAACGAAGCGTAGATTATGGGAGATCAGAAAAAGAGAGCCGTCATCAGTTATGACAATATGCCGGAAGAGGTGGCGGCGGCGTTTGAGGAAAAGTATCCGAGAGGGGCTGTGGATTATCTGCCCGATGTCCAGAAGATTGAAAAACCCGACGGGACGAGCATTTACACCGTTACGATTGAAATTCCTACGGCCATCTATCTGGTGAAAGTCCAGATGAAGGTGGATGATTTGGATGACGTGGACAAATGGCTCGACGAGGACGATGATGACGAAGGGGACAGCGACAGCGATTCTACGCTGCCCGACGACAATATCTCCCAATACGGTGGCGGAGATGAGGATGCATCCGACGAATAATCGGAACTGATATTACCTTTTAAGGACGGTTAGCCGTCCTTTTTTGTATGAAACTGAATCTGGATTTCCACAACTGGACCGACCATCGGAAGACGCTTGTCCTTTCGGTGCTCGTCGGCATCCTGTGCGGCCTGGCCGCCGTGCTGCTCCACGGGACCATTCATCTGATTCAGCAGGCGCTGACCGGTTGGATGGGAAACGACGGCTGGGGCTGGCACCTGCTTTACCTGGTCTATCCGGGTGTCGGTATGCTGCTGTCCCTGCTGATTGTCCGCTATTTTGTCCGGGATGACATCGGACACGGGGTCACCAAGGTGCTGCTGGCCGTTTCCAAGAGCGAATCCCGCATCAAACCCCACAATACCTGGTCTTCGCTGGTGACGAGTGCCGTGACCATCGGTTTCGGCGGCAGCGTCGGTGCGGAGGCTCCGATGGTCTATACCGGAGCGGCCATCGGTTCCAATGTGGCCCAAAAAGCCGGACTTTCCTATCGCGATATCACCATCCTGCTGGGCTGCGGAGCTGCCGGAGCCGTCGCGGGGATTTTCAAGGCGCCGCTGGCCGGCGTGCTGTTTACCCTGGAAATTCTCCTGTTCAATATCTCGATGTCGTCCATCCTTCCGCTGCTGCTTTCCACCGTATCGGCGGCGCTCGTCTCCTATGCGTTTCTCGGGATGGAACCGGTCTTCGAGGCGACGCTGGCTCCTTTCGCGATGCGTAATCTGCCCTTTTACGTGATTTTGGGCGTCATCTGCGCGGCGGCTTCCCTTTATTTTACCCGGACGACCCTCTGGCTCGAAGACCGGGTGAAAGGCTGGGGCTCTCCGATTGTAAGGTGGGCTTTGGCGGCTGTGGCGCTCGGCATCCTGCTGTTCCTTTTCCCTCCTTTGTACGGCGAGGGGTATGACAACCTGCGCGGCTTGCTTTCCGGCCACGACCCCAGTTTCGAGGGACAGACGCCGCTGGCTTTCCTGATGCAGAGCCCTATGGGGCTGGTGGGTTTTTTCCTGCTGGTCCTCCTGCTGAAGATATTTTCGATGACCCTGACCAATGCGGGCGGGGGAGTCGGCGGTACTTTCGGTCCGACCCTTTTCGTCGGCGCCCTGACGGGCTTCATTGTCTCCCGCCTGCTCAATCTGCTGGTCGCGGCCGGCGTGCCGGAAGCCAATTTCGTGCTGGTGGGAATGGCCGGCCTGATGGCGGGCGTGATGCAGGCTCCGATGACCGCCATCTTCCTCATCGCGGAGGTGTCCGGCGGATACAGCCTCTACATTCCGTTGATCCTGACCTCGGCCATCTCTTTCGGCTGCGTCCGGATTTTTGAGAAATACTCCATCTATACCAAGCGGATTGCCCTCAGCGGCGACCTGCTGACTCACGACAACGACCAGGCCGTGCTGACGCTGCTGCGGACCTCCGACCTTGTCCGGGACAAATATCCCCGTGTCAACCTCGACTGGACCCTCCGGCAGATGGTCAAGGTGGTTTCCGACAGTACGGCGGCCGTGTTTCCGGTTGTGGATGAAGAAGGTCATTTCCAGGGAATCATCGATATGGATACCATCCGGACCTACATCCTCAAGACCAACCAGTATGACAGCCTGCACGTGTACAATCTCATCAGCGAGCCGCCCGATTATGTCTATGTGGATGAGAAGATGGACAGCGTGATGGCCAAGTTCGACAAGACCGATGCCTGGCGTCTGCCCGTCGTGACCCGTGACAACGTTTACCAGGGCTTCATTTCCAAGTCCCGCATCCTCTCGGCTTACCGCAATGAACTCAAAGAGATTACCTCGCAGGATATCTGAAAATTGCTTATATTTGTAACATTAATACAGTAATGATATGATCAACTCTTCCAACATTAAAAATGAATCTGTCCGCAAGGTGGTCGAGGATGGAAAACTGCATATTTTCGACCATCCTTTGATTCAGCACAAACTGACCCTGATGAGGGACAAGAAGACCGGTTCCAAGGATTTCCGCACCCTGCTGACCGAAATTTCCCTGCTGATGGGTTACGAGGTGAGCCGCGACCTGCCGCTTCACGACGTGGAAATCGAGACGCCCATCTGCAAGACCATCGGCAAGCAGATTGACGGCAAGAAGGTGGCGCTCATCCCGATTCTCCGCGCCGGCCTCGGAATGATCGAAGGCCTGCTCAGCCTGATTCCGGTCGCCAAAATCGGTCACATCGGCCTCTATCGCGACGAGAAGACCCACAAGCCGGTCGTCTATTATTGCAAGCTGCCCGAAGATATCCAGCAGCGCAATGTCATCGTGACCGACCCGATGCTCGCCACCGGCGGCAGCAGTGTGGATGCCATCACGATGCTCAAGGAGAGAGGTTGCCAGCATATCCGTCTGATGTGTCTCGTCGCGGCTCCGGAAGGTATCCTGAAGGTGCACGAAGCCCATCCGGACGTCAAGATTTATGTGGCGGCCGTGGATGAGAAACTCAACGAAAACGCCTACATCGTACCGGGACTGGGCGATGCCGGCGACCGTATCTTCGGAACCAAGTGATGACGGCTTATGTTTTCCCCGGACAGGGGTCCCAGTTTCCCGGAATGGGAAAGGAGCTCTGTGACCGTCTTCCGTCAGCCCGCGATTATTTCCAGCGGGCTGACGATTTGTTGGGCTTTTCCCTGAGCCGCCTGATGGCGGACGGGTCTGCGGAAGACCTTCAGGCTACCCGGGTCACCCAGCCCGCCGTGTTCCTGCATTCTGTCGCGATGGCCCTCGCTGCGGAGGTTCCGACGCCGGACGTGGTGGCAGGCCATTCCCTCGGCGAGTTCTCGGCCCTGGCCGTCAGCGGTGCCCTCTCCTTTGAAGATGCGCTGCTGCTGGTGCAGGCCCGTGCCGGAGCGATGCAGCGCTGCTGCGAACAGGTGAACGGGACGATGGCTGCCATCATCGGCCTGGACGATGCCGTTGTAGAGGAGGTTTGCGCCGCAGTGCCCGGCCGTGTCGTGCCCGCCAATTACAACAGCAGGGGACAGGTGGTCATATCGGGGGAGAAGGAGGCGGTTGCCCGGGCCTGCGTCCGTCTGAAGGAGGCCGGTGCCCGCCGGGCCCTTCCTCTGGCGGTCGGCGGTGCCTTTCATTCCCCGTTGATGGAGCCGGCCCGGGAAGAACTGGCGGCTGCCATCGACCGGACGACCTTCCGTCAGCCCCGCTGCCCGATTTACCAGAATGTCACGGCCGCTCCCGAAACCGACCCTCTGGTCATCAAGGCCAACCTGCTGGCTCAGTTGACTGCTCCCGTGCGCTGGACGCAAAGCGTCGTGGCGATGGTGGAGGCCGGCGTGGACCGTTTTGTGGAATTCGGTCCCGGAAGCGTGCTGCAGGGACTGATTCGCAAGACCGTTTCTACGGAGGGACTTGTCGTGGAGGGATTTTCTTTCTAAACTTGCAAGAAAATTTTGCAAATAAAGCAAAAAAGACTACCTTTGCACTCCCGATTGAGAAAATAAAAAATTAGAGATATGAAAAGGACTTATCAACCCTCTGTTCGCAAGCGTCGCAACAAACACGGATTCCGGGAGCGTATGTCAACTCCCAACGGCCGTCGTGTGCTTGCCGCACGTCGCCGCCACGGACGCAAGAAACTGACCGTTTCTTCCGAAGACCGTTTCTAATCGAGGTTTATCACCCTGAAGGCTGGCCCATCTGCTTGTGTCAGCCTTTTTTTTATTTTCTTATGCAAGACCATCAACAGGAAGACGATGTCCGTTTTATGCGGGCCGCCCTTGAGGAGGCGGCCGAGGCTTTGTCCGCCGGTGAGATTCCCATCGGCGCCGTCATCGTGGCAGGCGGACGCATCATCGCCCGTGGACACAATCTGACGGAGACGCTGCGGGATGCGACGGCTCACGCGGAAATGATTGCCATTACCAGTGCCACCGGAGCCCTCGGCGGGAAATACCTTCAGGATTGTACGCTTTATGTCACGGTGGAGCCTTGCCCGATGTGCGCCGCTGCGATGAACTGGTCGCAACTCACCCGTGTCGTATATGGGGCGGGGGACCCCAAAAGGGGCTATTCTTTGTTCACGCCCTCCCTGCTGCATCCCAAGACGCAAATAAAAAGGGGCATCCTTGAAGAAGAATGCTCCCGTCTGATGGTGGATTTTTTCAAATCTCTCCGTTAGTTTACCATTTCAAGGATTCCAGGATGCGGGCCAGCTGGTCCGGACAGGATGTGCCGCGCCGGCCGCAGGGGACACCGCGCAGCCGGGCGACGACGTCGCTGACTTTCATTCCCCGGGCGAGGAGGCCGAGGCCTTTGGCATTGCCTGCGCAGCCCCGCGTGAAATGAAGGTCCTTGATGGTCCGGTCCTTTGTGTTGATTTCAATCTCCACCTTGGTGGAGCAGACCTTCGCGCTGGGAATGGCTTCTATGCTGCGGACTCCGCCGGAGGTCTCGTCGGAGACGATGGTCCAGCTTTCCGGGGTCGCGGCGGATTTGTTTTCGGGAAATTCATCACGGGGTGCCGCTGCGAGCGGAGCCTGGGAAAGGGCGGCCGCACCTGTGGCTAGCGCGCTGAGGCGCAAAAAATTTCTTCTGTCCATACGTTTGATTTTTACGGCAATGATGCAAAAATCATTCCTTTAGAATCCCAGGAAGATAATCTGGATGAGGATGAAGACCGGCAGCAGGATACGCAACGAGAACTTCCACATATAGCCGAAGAACGAAGGCATCTTGACGCCTTCCTGCGAGGCGATGGAGGCGACCATAAAGTTGGGGCCGTTGCCGATGTAGGTGAGCGAACCGAAGAAAACGGCCGCGATGGAAATCGCTTCGAGCAGGTCGGGGGTGATGCCTGCGACGGTCGCACCCGTGAACGGTCCGAGACCCTGCGCCACTTCATAGAAGGCGATTGCGGTAGGCGAGTTGTCCAGGAAGGAACTCAGCATGCCGGTCATATAATAGAACTGATAGGGACGGTTGAATCCGAGTTCGGCCGCGTGAAGGTTCAGGTACATCATAGCTGGAACCATCGTGACGAAGATGCCGATGAACAGGATGGCGACTTCGGTGATGGGCGCCCAGGAGAAGTGGTTGTATTTCCGGACGGTCGGTTGGGTCGTGCGAAGCGAGAGGAAGATGACGGCGGCGAAGACGAATTCCCGCAGGAATTTCAGCACCACCGGCCCGCTTTCCATAAAGGGAAGGTATGTGGGGTTGATGAACAGTACCGACAGGACGACGACCAGCAGATAGATAAAATTGACCTTGCCCTTGATGCGCATAGGAGACTGTTCCCGGATTTCCCGTTTCCTGGCGGACAAAGGCTCTTGCTTGAAATAGCGGCGCTCCAGGATGACATAGATAATCATCAGGACGGCTCCTGTACACAGCCATTGGGGCAGCAGCTTGAAAAACCAGAGGAAAGGCGCTCCGCGCAAATACAGCAGGAAGAGGGGAGGGTCGCCCAGGGGGGTGAGGACGCCGCCGCAATTGGCTACCATCGCGATGAAAAAAAGGATGGTATGCACCTTTTTCGTCCGCTGTTTGTTGATGTCCAGCAGGGGACGGATCAGCAGCATCGCGGCGCCGGTCGTTCCCATAATGGACGCCAGGACATAGCCCCAGCCCAGGATGGCGGCGTTGACCGCCGGTGTAGCTACGACATCACCTTTGATGCGGATGCCGCCCGTCACGACATAGAGGGTGAGCAGCAGCATAATGAAGGGAATGTAGTCGAAGAAAATCTGGTGGAGCAGATTTTTCCCGAATCCCATACATACCAGGGCGATGGCGGTGGGAACGCCGATGGCCAGCGTTAAAATCAGTTTATTGCGGTTGCTTTCCCAAAACTCGGGAAAAGCCAGGGGGGCGATGGCTATAATCAGCAGCATCAAGGCGAACGGAATCGCCATCCAAAGTTGTACTTCCATTATGTTGAGATAAGAGGATTCGAACCTCTACAGACAGAACCAAAATCTGTAGTGCTACCATTACACCATATCTCAATTCCCGGAACTGTTTTCCAATTCCGCTGCAAAGTTAACATTTTTTTCCAAATAAAAAGCCCCGCATCCCTGCGGAGCTTTTTATGATTAGTTAGAAGTGTCCCCCTAAATTGGAGGAAAAAGTAATTACAATGGTTAGAATTGTTGCAAATGTATGAAAATATTTATGATTTGCAAAAAAATGAGAACTTTTTTTATAACTTCGCGCTGTTTTTCGCCCGAAAACTGAGAATCGATGAAAAAAATTCTTCTTTTTTGTTGTTTCCTTCTTTCTGTCTGGACGATGCCGGCACAGGAAAAACCGCTCCGTTTTGACTATGAATTGTTGAGCAACACCTATTTCGACAATCGCGAGAACGACGGGAATCCGCAGCCATTCACCCCGTCAATGACCCTGTTCGGCCAGCAACTGACCCCGCAGGTCGGTCTGCGTATCTGTCCGGACAGCACCGTGAACCATCGTTTTATGGTCGGGGTCGATGCCAGTTTCTATTTCGGGTCTCCGTCCAAGCCTTTCGGCCGTCTGGACAAGGTGCTGGCATATTATAAGATAGACAAGAAATTCCGTAACGGCGGAACCTTTACGGCCCTGGCCGGCATTTTCCCGAAGACCTATTACAAAGGAGCCTATACCCGGGCCTTTGTCAGCGATTCATCCCGCTTCGTCTCCCGCAACGCGCAGGGAATGCTTCTGTCCTACAAGCAGAAGAAATTCTATGCGGAACTCATCTGTTATTGGATCGGGATGTTGGAGAGGACGACGCGCGAACGCTTCCAGATCTGGTCCTCCGCCCATTATGACTTCCTTCCCTGGCTGTCCCTGGCCTATGCTTTTTCGATGGACCATTTCGCCTGCAGCGAAGTGGCGCGAAACGTAGTGGACAATTTCCTGCTGCGTCCCTTCCTGGCCTTTGACCTGTCCTCCCTCGTGCCGTTGCAACGCTTATATATAGATGTCGGAGGTTATGTGGGCTATCAGCGGGACCGGCAGTTCAAACCGTATCATATCCCCGGCGGTGTGGAAATCAATGCGGAAATCCGGCACTGGAACGTCGGTATCCGCAATACGCTCTATGTGGGTACCAATCTGGAGCCGCTGGCCGACCGGCGGGACCCGTCCGGAACGCGGTACGGGCACCGCCTGTATATCGGAGAACATTACTACCGCGTCCGTATGGACGGCAGCGCGGACCGGACGATGATGCCCTACGACCGGCTGGAACTTTTTTATGAACCCAAACTCTGGCGGGGCGTCAAACTGGATGTCCGCCTGGTTTTCCATTTCAACGGTCCGCTCAGCGGAACGCAGCAAATCATCGGCCTGAAGGCTGATTTGAGAGAAATTTTAGGGAAATGATCAAGAACATTATTTTTGACTTCGGGGGCGTCCTCGTGGACTGGAATCCCCATTATCTGTATGATCCCTGGTTCGGGGACGCCGCAAAGACGGACTGGTTCCTCACGCATATCTGCAATATGGAGTGGAATACCCAGATGGATGCCGGGAAGCCCATCGCGCAGGGAACGGCGGAACTGGTGGCGCAACATCCCGGGTGGGAGACGGAAATCAGAATGTATTACGGCCAGTGGATCAAGATGATGAGCCCCGACCCGATTCCCGGAATGTACGATTATATCGTGGACTTGAAACGTCGCGGATACAAGGTTTGCGGTCTTTCCAACTGGAGCGCGGAGACTTTCTGTCAGGTTCGCCACGTCTATCCCGTCTTCGACCTGCTCGACGGAATGGTCGTGTCCGGTTACGAGGGCGTCGTCAAGCCCGATGCCCGCATCTATCAGCTTCTTCTCGGGCGTTACGGCCTGAAGGCCTCCGAATGCGTCTTCATCGACGACAATGCCGCCAATGTCGAAGGAGCCCGCCGGATGGGGATGCAGTCCTTGCGGTTTACAACAAAAGAGGCCCTGGAAGGGCCCCTTGAGTCGTTGTTGGCTGAAAACTGATCAGGCTTTCACCTTTTCTACATAGTCGATTACTTGTCCGACGGTCTCGAAGGGGGCCTGGTCGGAAGGGAAACGGAATCCGAACT
>CADBLM010000063.1 GCA_902795445.1 uncultured Bacteroidia bacterium | reverse complement strand
CTCAGGTCATCCGCCCAGAGGAAGCCCTGCTGACGCAGTTCGATGGATGCCGGGAAGAAACGGAACATCGCCCACAGAATCGGGAATTGGAGCAGCATCGGCAGACAGCCGCCCATCGGATTGATGCCTGCCCGCCGGTACAGGTCCATCGTCGCCTGATGCTTTTTCATCGCATCCTCCTGTTTGGGATACTTCTCGTTGAGTTTGTCAATCTCCGGCTTGATGGCGGACATCTTGGCCGACGAAGTGTAGGACTTGATGGTGAGCGGACTGATGACCAGTTTCAGCAGGATGGTCATTATCAGGATAATGAGCCCGAAATTGGAAAGGAAACTGCCGAGAAAATGGAAAATGGGAATGATGATGAAACGGCTGATCCAGCCTACCATCCACCCGCCTAAGGGAACGAGTTTGTCGTATTTGAGGCCGTAGGAACGCAGGATGTTGTAGTCGTCCGGTCCGAAATACATCGACATCGGAACCGTGACGGTCGCGCCCTGCCTGTGGTCATACTCGTGTTTGAGACGCATCTGGCAGGCCATCAAATCCCGCTCGGGATCCTTTTCATCGCTGTAACGGATGGAAACCTCCGCGGAAGAGAAATTGTCCCCCGCCGTAAAGATGCTGGGGAAGAACTGCTGCTGGAAAGCAATCCACTTGACCTTCGCGTCGATTTTCTTGGACGCGTCCTTGCCTTCTGCAAATTCTTCGATGCCGTTCTCCCCTTCATACCACCAGGCACCCTTGCTATACTGTTTCTCGTTCTTGTAGCCTTTCTCCAGGCGCGGGATGATATTGCTCCACTCGATGTCGAACTGGGAGACCTTGCGCGGAACAACACCATCCATCCCGTTGAAAGTCAGCGTGTCGGCCACCATATAACTGCCTTCCTGCAAGGAATAGCTCTGCTGGATATAGCCGCCTCCCGTGAAGGGAAGGCGCAGGACCACGCGGCTTTCGCTGCTCTCGGCCACGTCGAAGACGAAATCCTTGGTGTTGATATACTCGCCGGTATAGATGCGGATGCCGAGGCTCGCCTTTTCGGGCTGGACCAGGTAGAGCGCCGTCGAGTCGTAGGTCACATAATCCTTGAGGCGGACAGAATAAGGCTGGGCGCCTTTGGTGTTGATGACGACTTCCAGTTTGTCGTTGGACAGCGTCAGCAGCGAAGAGGCTTTCCGGGTGGAACTTTCCAACGCAGCATCCTGATAGATGCGTTCGGCGGGAGCCGCCTTCACTTCCTGCGCCGGGGCTCCCTCGCGGGCAGCCTTTTCCTCGGCCTCCGCCTGACGGAGCGAATCGGCCTTGTAGCGGGCCACAGCCTCGACGGCCGCCGCGGAATCCAGCTGGCGCTGAATCCGGGCCGCCTCCTGGGCCTGTTTGGACTGGTAAAAGGTAAAACCTACCAGAATGAGTCCGATGAGGACAAAACCGATGACTGAATTCTTATCCATTGTTCTCCTCCTTCTCCTGCATTTCACGAAGTTTCTGCTCCAGTCCGGCCAGTTCCGCCCGGTCGGCTTCCAACTTGGCCTGCATCTGGGCAAGCAGCGGGCCGGCATTGCGGAAGAATCCGATATTGTTCTCGGCCGTAGCGAGTTCCTGCTGCTTGCGGCGATACAGTTCCATCAACTGTTCCCGGGGCGATTGGGCGCTGCGGCGCTTGTCGCCCGGACGGTTGTCGCGACGGGCACCACCTTCCTGACGGGCGTTCCTACGGGCTTTCAAGGCCTCGTTTTTGGCGCCGAAGAAAGCGTCGCAGGCGGCCCGGAAGCGGGTCCATATCTGTTCGGATTTCTTGCGGGGAACGGCCCCGATTTCCTTCCACTCCTTCTGCAGTTCAATCAGACGGGCGGAAGTGGCGTTCCAGTCGGTGCTGGAAGCGAGGCTTTCGGCTTCCTCGCAGATTTTCACCTTCCGCTCATAATTGGCGTTCAGATCATCCTTGACCGCACCGTAGTAGGCTTTCTTGGCGGTAAAGAACTTGTCGCAGGCAGCGCGGAAACGCTCATAGACTTTCTGGTTCTCCTTCCTGGTGGCATAGCCGATTTCGCGCCACGCCTTCTGGAGTTCCTCGATGGTCTTGGCGCCCGCATTCCAGCCTTCCCGGTCCAGGTCCTCGCGGGAAGCGATTTCCTCGACCTGCTCACACAGCGAGAGTTTCGCGGCCAGATTGGCCTCAAAGCGCGATTTCTGCTCTTCAAAATGAGCCTGATATTTCTTGTTGATGACGGCGGTAGCGGCTTTGAAACGCTCCCAGATGCTTTCCCGGTGTTCTTTATCTACCGGACCGTATTCCTTCCACTGTTCGTGGAGTTTCTGAAGTTGCTTGAAGGCCTCCACGACATCGCCGCTTTCCGCCAGGGCTTCCGCCTGACGGCAGAATTCTTCTTTCGCTTCGAGGTTTTTCTTGAAATCGAGGTCCCTCAGTTCCCGGTCGATACTGACGCGGTCGTAAAATTTCTCCACATAGAAATGATAAGTGTCATTGATGCTGCGCGCGACGGCGGCAGGGACGAGGCCGACATTCTTCCACCTGTCCTGAATGGCACGGAATGCCGGGAAGGTCACATTGACATCCTCCTCCTTCTCGACCAACGCCTTGAGGTCTTCTATAATCGTCTCCTTGGCGGACCGGTTGGCCTCCTTCTCGGCGTCCTGCCGGCGATTGTACTCACCCCTTTCCTTCTTATAGGCATTGTAGCAGGATTTGAAACCCTGCTCGAGGGCTTCATAAGGATTGAGTTCCGCCGCGTCGTCGGCTTCGGGGACGGATTCTTCCGTCTTCTCGGCAGGAAACTCCTCTTCCTCATACTTGGAAGGCTCGTCCACCTTGGCACCATAGCCGGCAGCCTCTTTTTCTTTGATGAGTTTCTTGTAAAAGGCAGCCTTGAGAGCCTCGGCCTCCTTGTAGCGGGCCATACGGTCTTCGGCGCGGGTCAGCTCTTCGAAACGAGCGATAATTTCCGCGAGCGTGAGATCTGCCGGATTTGTCTGGGGAGTTTCGGCCTCCTCCAAGCCTTGCGTTACATCCGAAATCAATTCTTCGGGGACAGGATTCAGTTGTTCTTCCATCATTTTTTAGATGTGGCGGTTTCCCGCGCAGTCGTTGTATATCTTGCAAAGATAATCAGATTTTTGGGATTTGCCTCGATAAAGTTTTTTTAATTGAGGGTTTATGGCTATTTTTGCACGAAAATTCAGGAAACGCTATGCGAATCGACATCATATCCGTCGTCCCGGAATTGCTGGAAAGTCCGCTCGGACACTCCATCGTCGGACGGGCCATCAAAAAGGGCATCGTGGAAATCCACGTCCACAATCCCCGCAAATATGGCAAGGGGTCCCACCGGCAGGTGGACGACTACAGTTATGGTGGCGATGCCGGTATGGTGATGATGGTGGAGCCGCTGCACAAGATGATCAGCGAGTTGCAGGCGGAGCGGCACTACGATGAAATCATCTACCTCACGCCCGACGGGGAACAGTTTTCCCAGGCCGTGGCCAACGAACTCTCCCTCAAGGAAAACATCATCCTGCTCTGCGGTCATTACAAAGGCATCGACCACCGCATTCGCGAGCATCTGATTACAAGGGAAATCACCGTCGGAGACTATGTGCTCAGCGGCGGAGAACTGCCGGCGGCCATCGTCGCGGATGCCGTCGTCCGGCTGCTCCCGGGCGCGATTACCGATGAGACCAGCGCCTTGTCCGACTGCTACCAGGACGGACTGCTCTCCCCTCCCATCTATACCCGTCCGGCGGAATACAACGGATGGCAAGTT
>CADBLM010000062.1 GCA_902795445.1 uncultured Bacteroidia bacterium | reverse complement strand
TGGCTTCCGTGAGGCCGTAGCCCTGGAACATGGGCATGCCCACGGCGCAGAAGAAGCGCTGCAGTTCGATGTCCAACAGGGCGCCGCCGCCCACGAAGAAGCGCATCCGGCCGCCGAAATTCTCACGCACGGCCTTGAAGATGAGCTTGTCGAAGAGGGCGACCAGCGGCTTTCTCCAGAAAGTGCCGCCCGTACCCCGGTTGTAGTATTCCTTGTTGTATTTGATGGCGTTCTGAAGGGCGAAATTGAAGAGTTTTTCCACCTTGGGGCCCTTCTTCTTGATGCCCGCCTCGATGTTTTTCTTGAAATTGCGGGCCAGGGCCGGGACGGAAAGCATCACGTGCGGACGGGTCTCGGCGATGGCGGTGGGGACGTTGCGCAGGGTCGCCATCGCGTTCTTGCCGATGGGAACGAAGGCGATGGAGCCGCCGTAGAACATCATCGTGTACATACCGGCCACGTGCGCGAAGCAATGGTCGAGCGGCAGGATGATGAGCATCACCTCACCCTCGTTGATGCTGATGACGGAGTTGCCCTGGGCAACGTTGGCCGTATAGTTGCGGTGGGTCAGCAGGATGCCCTTGGGGTCGGCCGTCGTGCCTGAGGTGTAGGAAATGTTGGCATAGTCGTCCGGGCCGACGGATTGGAAACGGGCCGTGAACTCGTCCTTGCGGGTCGCGAGGAATCCGTCGCCCATCTTCTGGATTTCCGACATCCGGATTTCCTTTTCTTCCAGGCTGTCGTAGTCGAAAGCGGTGTCGTCGAAGACGATGACTTTCTCGACCGCGGGACACTCGGACAGGATAGCCCGGATTTTCGGAAGATGGTTGCCGGACACCAGAATCCACTTGGATTCGGAATGGTTGATGCGGAACACCAGGTCCTTGCCTTCGCCGAGGTTGACGGAGAGAGGGACGTCGGTGGCGCCTGCGTACATCGCCCCGAGTTCGGCCAGGATCCACATCGCGCGGCTTTCGGAAAGGAGGGCGATCTTGTCGCCTTTCTGCAGGCCGAGGGCCATCAGGCCGGCGCCGATGCGGTACGCCTCGTTCCGGGTCTGCTCCTGGGTGTACGTTTTCCACTCCCCGTCCACCTTCTCGCGAAGATAGATGTGGTCGGCGAACTGACGGGTGTATTTTTCTACAAAATCAATAATAGTAGGTCTTTCGCTCATATCTTATCGTTTCTATTCATTATGATGGGACAATTTTTCTTCGCGAAGGGTCAGCGCCATAAAGACAATCGACAGCAGACAGGCGCCGAGCAGCAGGAGGAAGGTCGCGCTCCAGCCCGCATTCTGAGCCACCAGGCCGATGACGGAGTTCGCCAGGATGAAGGTGCCGAAAAAGTAGCCGAAGAAACCGGTGAATCCGGCCGCGGTACCTGCCGCGTTCTTCGGGGCGAGGTCGAGGGCCTGGACGCCGATGAGCATCACGGGGCCGTAGATGAAGAATCCGATGCCGATGAGCGAGATGATGACGACGGTCAGGTTGTCGATGAAGGCCCAGTAGAGGACGATGAAGATGGCGACGAGGGCCATAAACAGAATCGTCGGCAGGGCGCGGCGGCCGTGGAAGAGCTTGTCGGAGAGCCAGCCGCAGAGCAGCGTACCCGGAATGGCCGCAAACTCATAGGCGAAATAGGCCCAGCCGGCGCTCTTGAGGTCGATGCCTCTCTCGGTCAGGATGGTCGGCGCCCAGTCGAGGCAGCCGTAGCGCACCATATAGACGAAGGCGTTGGAGAGGGCGACGAACCAGAGCAGTTTGTTGTTGAGCACGTGATGGAAGAAAATTTCCTTGGCGGACAGCGTCTGCTCGGATTTCTCGGAATAATTCTTGGGATAGTCGTTGCGCCATTTCTCGACGGAAGGCAGGCCGCAGGACTGGGGCGTGTCCCGCAGGAGGATATAGGCCAGCAGGGCGATGAACAGGGCCACGGCCGCCGGGAAGGCGAAGGTGCCGATGAGGAAATACAATTCCTGATGCGTGCCGTAGAACCAGCTGCCGAACCAGGCCGCGCCATAGGTAGCCATCGGGCCGACCAGGGCGCCTCCCACGTTGTGGGCGCAGTTCCAGATGCTCATCATCGTTCCGCGTTCGCTGACGGAGAACCAGTGCGTCATCACGCGGCCGCAGGGAGGCCAGCCCATTCCGTTGAACCAGCCGACGAGCGCGTTGAGCACGCCCATCACGACGATGGCGAGCGCCTTGTGCTGCGCCCCGATGAACTGGATGGGAACAATCATAAAACACATCGAAATGGCCGTCAGGACGAGTCCCAGCGGAAGGAAGGCCCTTGCGTTGGAACGGTCGGACACGCTGCCCATCAAGAATTTCGAGAGGGCGTAGGCCGCGGCGTTGAGACCCAGCACGAAACCGAGTTCGGTCTTGTCGAAACCGAGCGGAGCCATCGCCGGGATGGCCATCGAAAGATTCTTGCGGACGAGATAGAAACCGGCATAGCCAATAAATGCACCGATGAAAACTTGCAGTCGCAGCTTCTTGTAGCGGGCGTCTGCCTCAGGCCCGGTCTGCTCGGGCTTATAGGCGGGTTGTTTCAGGAAAGACAGCATTTAAGTCTAAATTTTATCCGCAAAGTTAATAAAAAATTGTTACCGACGCGCACGCTTGCCCCATATGGCTGGATGTCCGGTTTAATCTAGAGAATAATCCATACTATTATATGGAAAAGAATCTGAGAAAAAGTCTGGAATAAACCCAGAAAGGTTTTCCGAAATGTACCAAAGAGGAAAACGGAAGATTTGTGTCAATTTAATCTTCAAGACACACGCGTCCGGGCGGGGCAAGAGTGTGACAGTCTAATGGTTTGGATTAGAATGAGCGAAAAATATGGTTTGAATAACTCGCAAAAAAGATATAACTTTGAATGTTGATAAAACTATGGATACTATGTCGCCGACAAAGAAGATAAAAGTTGAAGATATTGAGATTACAATATTCGAGAAGCCCAATGAAGAAGACTTCTTTTGCATTACGGATATGGCTAAGGTTCGTGGGCAGGAGGTTAGGACTGAACTCATTATTCAAAACTGGCTAAGG
>CADBLM010000061.1 GCA_902795445.1 uncultured Bacteroidia bacterium | reverse complement strand
TTCTCCTGGAACTCTTCGCAGAATTCTCCGCACAGGACTGATTCACTTTTCTTACCTACGAATAGATACACATAGGGTTCATCCTGATAGGCTTCCTTGACAAGAGTCGTTTTCCCTATACGCCTCCTTCCGGTAACAACCGTAAGCCGAGAATAACCATTGTACGATAATTCCCTCATTTCGAGCAGTGTCTTCAACTGCTCTTCCCTGTCATAAAACTTCATTTCATCAAAATTTTACAGCCGTAAATTTTACGACCGTTGCAAAATTAGCAAAAAGAATCGAATGTGCAAGAGAATAATAATAAAATGACTGGGCTTTACCTGACCAGTCTCAATCCGATGCGGCGGCGGTCGGAAGACCGAAGGTCCCATCCACATAGTCCTCCGCTTTGATTTTCGCGCACAGGGCCTCGTTCCCGACCAGTTCGGCCAGCGGGTCCATCAGACGGCGGCCGGGGCCGCAGCCGTCCCCATCGTGCCAAGCCCAAGGAACGCCCCCAAGACAAGGCTTCTCCGTATATGCTTGATACAATCTGCCACCATCTTCAATCTGCCATCCTCAAGATTTACACGAAAGTTCGTGTATTCGTTGTGAAAATCATTGCACAGGTATGGTACTACTTGACAATCACATTGAAGGAAAGGAATGGCTCCGTCAGCCCCTTCGGGTAAATTTTGATATCTCCCCCAACAGGTTTCGGCAGAGCATTCTCGGACAGTCGCCGAATGGCAAAAGAATAACCTTCGTAAGGTGTTTCCGTAACGGAAATCAAATTCTGAATCGATGGAGAAGTTTCAATCACAAAAGATCCACGATATTTTCTATACCCCGGCTCGTTGAAAACATACACGGCATAATTGTGCGTGCTGTTGATTTCAAAGCCGGACAAGGGGTCGTCCAGACGCATAGAACCCCTATAAACTTGAAGTGCCAACTCCTCCGGAACATTATAACAATCTACACGGATGGAGACCGATGCTTCGGGATGATCTTTGCAAGTGGCGGTAATGGTCGATGACTTGAGGAATTGAGCCGTAGAATTATCGGTAGCCGTTGACAGCCAGACTCCATAATCTTCATGGGGAGTGATGGTAACGGCAGACGGATCGCTGGATGTCCACTCCACTTTGTCCGATGTATTTGTACGTATCACAGGCAGGTACAAGCGCTTGGCCGTCGTCAATTCGATATATTCATAATAATTGTCCCGGAAAATGAAATCTTTCAGCGATTCGTTGTCCAGATCAAACGACAATTTGTGCTCGGCACCTTCGTCATCAACCGTTATCGACATCGAACTGGAGTAATGTGCATACGGAGCATCCTTGACAGTGATGGTTGCGTTGCCCGCCGTCAAAGCCTCAAGGACAAAGACACCGTCGGGCGCACTCTGCATGGCTTTGATGACTGAAGGATTGGAACTTGTCACCGTATAATCGACTTTTCCGGCATCGGCCGGCGTCCAGACCGGTTGACCGACATGCTTATCTCCGACCATCATCCGGGCGGGGACTTGTCCAAAGATGCTGATGCCGGTCGGTTCTTTCCGGTTTTTGAGAATCCTGAGAGTCAGTTCCGCAGTCTTGTTGCTTCCATCTTGCGTCTTAAATATAATTTTCGCATTTCCGGCAGCCAGCGGAGTGATACGATAGGCAATCTTCTCCGGTTCGTCGGGGGCGTGCAACTGCTCTACCCGGACAAAGTCCTGGGAAGAAGTCGGTACGACACATTCCAGCACCGGATTCGAAGCATCCTGCGGTTCGATATAGAGATCTGCTACAAAATATTCGTTCGGGACCAAATCCGTCCGCGACATTTGGGTACTAGAATTCCCGAACGTCAGGCTGGTCACCCGTTTGGTCCGCACAGTAACGGCACACGCATCATACACATCCCATTTGTTGGAAAAAAAGGCCTTCACCTGCGCATCTCCGTCTTTGAGGGCCAACACTTCGATATCGTTTCCGACATTGTTGGACAGTTTGACAACCTCCGGGTCTGAGGTCATCCAAAAGCAGTTCACATCCGGAGCGGGCGCAACGACGCTCAGAGTCGTACTCTGTCCCTGAGCAAGAGTGACTTCGTGTGCAGAGAGACTGACTCTACCGCCGACGTCTTTTCCGTTGTTGCAGGAGAGGGCCAGCAGGCATACAGCCGCTATAAGCCCCGCAAAGAAACGCATTCTCATCGTTCATTCATTTTTAAAAGCGGAACAAATTTACAAAAAAATCATTGAATGGGTGATATTCAATGATTTTTTGTTGGACCTGGCGGATTGTTTACAAGGCAGCCCACTTCTTCCACTGCCCCGTATGGCATAGTCCGCCCGGAACCTTGCGCGTTCCTCTCCTTGTGCAACATCTCCCAAAGTAAGAATGTGACCCCGTCAGTCCTACTGTCGGACAAATCGAAATTGATTCGTTCATCCGTCTTCGGGCCCTTCCAGCGCTTATAAACCGGACCCGGCCATTTCCATTAAGATTTCTTTCCCTTCCCGACCAGACTGTCGGATACAGATGAACAACCTTCTCGGCACGAACGACTTTTGCATCCGACTTGAAGTATTTATCCAGGTTCGTTGCGAACAACATTCGCAATTAGCAAAATTGAAGTTTTCTGATGGAAATAGAAAAAAGAATGGCACCCAATATTATGATTTCATTATTTTGGACGCAAGGTAAGTAAGAAGTTTGAAGACGCTTGGCAAACTGCTCCTTTTGTTTCAAGTTTGTCATTTTTTACTTCCCGAATCCGTTCTTCAGGAACTCCACCAGCGGAATGTGAATGATGCCTTTCCATTTGGATGAATCCATATAAGGCGTCATGGATATAACATACTTGGGATAACTGTCCTTGATAGGCATTAAGTTGCCGAATTCGCGTTCGAAAGTCTTTTCTTCCGTAATAAGGTACGCAGCCTGGACATACACGACTTCGTCGCCTTTTGTTCCCACGAAGTCTATCTCCGTGCTGTAAAGTTGGCCAATCTTGACATCGTATCCAATTCTTACCAAATGCTGGAAAACCAGATTTTCTACAATCTTTTCAACGTCGCCCGCCCTTTCCGAGCAGTCTTTCCAACCTGTTGTAGTAGTTGGGTCTTGAAATCAGGTCCATACTCATCAAGTTTTACTGGCGCAAAGATAATAAATTTTGTTGACTATAATGAACAAAATGAAAAAGTTTTCAAACTTGTTCAGTATGATGAACGATAATTAAGTCACAAGCAATAGTTCCACATAGCAAAAATCCCCGCAATTCATTGATTGCAGGGATTTTAAGTGTTATCTGGTGGGACCTGGCAGACTCGAACTCGCGACCTTCGGCGTGACAGGCCGGCATTCTAACCAGCTGAACTACCGCACCAGTCTGGTTGCTTCTTGCCGAAAAGGGCAACCTCCATGACGGTCCTACCGAGGAAGGACCGTCACTTTCAACTTGGCGTAGGCACGCTCGACCTTGGCGAGGGCTTTCTCGATGGTCTCGTCGGTCGCGAGCAGGACGCCGTAGCGGCGATGGCCCTTGACCTCGGGTTTGCCGAAGATGCGGATCTGAACGCCTTTCTCTCCCAGCACTTCTTCGAGGTTGGAGAAGACCACTTTGTCGGTGTCCCCTTCCACGACGATGGCTTTGGACGCGCTCGGTCCGAAGAAACGGATTTCGGGAATGGGCAGGCCGAGGATGGCGCGGGCGTGCAGGCCGAACTCGGAGAGGTCCTGCGAAATCATCGTCACCATACCCGTATCGTGCGGACGGGGCGACACTTCGCTGAAAATGACCTTGTCCCCTTTGATGAACATCTCCACGCCGAAGATGCCGTAGCCGCCGAGGGCGCCGGTAATCTTGTGGGCGATGTCCCGGGCCTGCTGCAAGGCGGAAGCGGTCATCGGCTGCGGCTGCCAGGACTCCCGGTAGTCGCCGTTGACCTGATGGTGGCCGATGGGCTCCAGGCAGGTCGTGCCGCCGCAGTGGCGCACGGTCAGCAAGGTAATCTCATAGTCGAAATCCACGAAACCTTCCACGATGACGCGGCCGGCACCGGCACGGCCTCCTTTCTGGGCTTCCTCCCAGGCGGGATCCACATCGGCTTCGGACTTGATGGTGCTCTGGCCGTGGCCGGACGAACTCATCACGGGTTTGACGACGCAAGGGATGCCGATCTCGGCGATGGCCACCTTGAACTGCTCATAATTGTCGGCAAAACGGTAGGTGGCCGTCGGCAGTCCGAGGGTCTCGGCAGCCAAGCGGCGGATGCCCTCGCGGTTCATCGTCAAAAAGGTCGCATTGGCCGTCGGGATGACGTTGTAGCCTTCCTTTTCGAGTTCGACAAGGGTCGGCGTCGCAATGGCTTCCACCTCGGGGATGATGAAGTCCGGCTTTTCCGCCTCGATGACGGCCCGCAGCGCCTTGCCGTCCAGCATATTGATGACGTGGCTGCGGTGCGCCACCTGCATCGCGGGCGCATTGGCATAACGGTCCACGGCAATCACTTCGATGCCGTAACGCTGAAGTTCAATGGTAACTTCTTTTCCCAGTTCGCCGCTGCCGCAGAGAAGGGCCCTTTTGGCCACTTTCGTAAGAGGAGATCCAATTTCAAGCATGATAATATTCGGTATTAATGGTTAATAGAATCCAACCAGTCGGACAGACATTTTTCAAAGGCCTGGCGGTGGGCCGCCAGGGCGTCGGGCTTGCCGTCTCCCCGGTATTCATTTTTGGAAAAGCCCCAGCCGTGCCCGCCGACAGGGAAAAGATGCAACTCGGCCGGTACTTTGTTTTCAGCCAGTTTCTCATAGTACAGGATGGAATTGGCGATGGGGACCGTACGGTCGTTTTCCGACAGGGCCAGGAAGGTCGGCGGCGTATCCGCCGTTACGCGGTTCTGGCAGGAATACCATTCCACGAGGGACTCGTATCGGGCCATCGAGGCCCGGTAGTCATCCACTTTCAGCTCATGGTTGTCCCAGACTTCCTTCCGGCCAATCAAATTGTTGCGCGTACCGCCGTGGGAGGTGCCGGCCCCGAAGGTAATGACGGGATAGATGAGGATGGAAAAATCGGGCCGCGTCAGGCTGTCCTTGTACATCGTGGAAGCCGTGGCCGCCAGATGACCGCCCGCCGAAAAGCCGATGACGCCGATCTGGCGGACCTTCCATTTCGCGGCGTTCGCACGGCAATAACGGAATGCATTCTGTACATCCTGCAACGGGAGTTCCCAATGCCCGTTGGGCATACGGTATTTGACCACGCAGGCGGCAATTCCTTTCGCCATCATCCATTTGGCGACATACAGCCCTTCGTTGTAGGTGGATGTGAAATGATAGCCACCGCCCGGACAGACAATCACCATCTGGCCGTTGCACTTCTTGGGGATATACAAGTCGATGCGGGCGCTGTCGCCGGTATTGTACAGGTTGCCGTTCTCCTTCAGGATTTCGGGTCCCGTCAGGCCATTGCTTCCCAAAGGACCTTCCGCCCCCTCCAGGCCCTTGTCGGAGGACTGGCCTTCGGGATAGAGCAGCAAGGTCTGCGTGGGATTGAGTTTGATTTTCGGTTTCTGGGCATAAGCTGTCCCGCTGACGAGCCCCAACAGGAGGAGCGTCAGCGTTCCGTGCGTAAGTAAAGTCCTGAACATAAGTGGCTATTTTGAAAATTTCCGCTCAAAGCATTCAAGCGTGTTTTCCATCAGCATCGCGATGGTCATCGGGCCGACGCCGCCCGGAACGGGCGTGATGGCGGACGCGACGGCCGAGACCCCCGCATAATCCACGTCTCCGCAGAGTTTGCCGGTCTCGGGATGACGGTTGACGCCCACGTCGATGACCACGGCGCCCGGCTTGACCATATCCGCCGTAATCGTTCCGATACGGCCCACGGCAGCCACCAGCACATCCGCCTGGCGTGTCACCTCCCCCAGATTCCGGGTACGGGAGTGGGCGATGGTGACGGTGGCGTTCTCATCCAGCAGGAGTTTGGCGACGGGTTTGCCGACGATGTTACTGCGGCCCACGACGACGGCCTTGGCGCCCGAGAGGGCCACGCCGGCTGACTTGAGCATCCGGATGATGCCCTTGGGCGTGCAGGGCAGTATGCAGGGCCGGGACAGGTTGAGCCGGGCCACATTCAAAGGATGGAATCCGTCCACATCCTTTTCGATGGCGATGGCGTCGATGACCTTGTCCTCGTCGATATGTTTCGGCAGGGGCAGCTGGACCAGGATGCCGTCCACAGAGGGGTCCGCATTGAGCGAGGCGATCAGGTCGAGCAGTTCCTGCTGGCTGACCTCGGCCGGCCGGGTAATCAGCCGGCTTTCGATGCCGCAGACCTCGCAGGCCTTGATTTTGCCCTTGACATAGGACTGGCTGGCTGGATTCTCCCCTACCAGTATCACGGTCAGGCAGGGTACGCGGCCGTATTTCGCGGCCGCCTCCAAGACGCGGGCGCGGACATTCTCTTTGATTTCCGCAGACAGGACCTTGCCGTCAATCACCCGCGCTCCGAAGGCTTTGCGGGCGATGTCCGTGCGGTGGAAGAGGTTGTCGCAGTGAATCTTGTCCACTTCCGCATTGGCCTTGGCCAGTGCTTCGGGGAGCGTGGCCGCCTTGGCGACGGCAATCATCACCCGGCCGCCCGCCGTGAGGATATGACCTTCCGCATCCGACTTCGTACCCATATGATAGACCTTGCAGTCCACATTTTCCAGCCCTTCGATGACAAAACCTTTCTGATAGTCGCCGGGGTAGCCTTTGGAAGCCAGCACGATGCCCAGGGTCTTGTCGGAAGACCATTGCGGG
>CADBLM010000060.1 GCA_902795445.1 uncultured Bacteroidia bacterium | reverse complement strand
GGCGGCCGCAGTACAGCATAAAAATTAAGCTGTACAAAAATCCACCTTTTACGTTCAAATTTTATCATTCAGCGGCAGGATTATTACTAATTTTGCCGCTGAATCGTTGTATTATGCAGCGGTACACAACCGGATTATCAACACATAATTAACATACAATGAAAAAATCCACATTCGTATCACCTTCCGTCAAAATCATTCCGGTTTTGGCAGCAACGCCGATGGCTGCATCCATATTTGGGAAAAACGGCATCGAGCAAATTGAAAACCAATACCACGATGCCGAATCCGAAGGCTTCTACTGGGAATAAAAAAGGAGGAACTCAAGATGAAAAAAGCACTTTATCTGACCGCCGCCATCCTGGCTTTTGCCGGATGCGCCAAAGAGCCTGCCGCCACTTCGGTCAACGGTATTCCTGAAGGAAAAACCGTAAGTATCGTCGCCTCGCTCGACGGCCTCAAGAGTACGTTCAACAAGACGGACGGCTTCGCCTGGCGTTCGGGAGAAAACATCTCCGTCGGCACGGGTGACGGCCAATACGTCGATTTCAGCTGCACCGACACCGAAAACGGCGTTTTTACCCACACTTTCGCCGGCACGGCCCCCGAACTGTTCGTAGCCGTCAGCCCCGCCCAGAGCGGCACGTTCACTTTCGCTGAGAATTATCAGGTCACGCTGCCCTCGTCCTACACCTTCGACCGCCGCACGACCAACGCCCTGCTGATCGGTACGCCCGTTGAAAGCGACGGCGACAATCAGAGGTTTGAGTTCAAACACGCCGCCGCCCTGCTCCGCGTAACCTATCAGAACGTTCCCGTCGGCACCAAGGGCTTCTGGTTCGGAGCCAATACGAATATCACCGGGACCGTCAGCCTCACCGGGACCGATGTCGCCGACGTTGAAATCAAGAATGACAACGCCGGTCTGACCGGAACGGGAGTGACCATCAACTTCGCCGAGACGACCTCTGAAAAGGATATGACTTTCTACATTCCTGTCCCGACCGGCAGCTATACCGAATTCCAGATGAATCTCTGGGGTGACGATTCCAGCATAGCGGAAATCACGAAAAAAGGATTCTACGGCACTTTCAACATCGCCCGCGGCGAAGTGAAAGAACTGCCCGCCGTCACCCTCGCCAGCAACTTTACGCCCTACACCGTAGGTGCTACGGACAACACGACCGCCTGGTGGGGTGCCCATAGCCAATCCTATCAGGTCCCCGAAGGCAAGACGCTGCACCTGGAATTTTACAACTACAGTTCCAAGTCCAACAACGAGACCTGGCACAACTGGACCGCCGTCTTCTCTACCGTCGCACTGGGACAGGACCCCTACTCGGAACATCTCGCCCTCCGTGCGGATTACTGGGGATGGACGCCGGCCGGAGACTTCAATACCTTGGCCGGCCTCCGCGAGAAAGGCACGGATACCAACCTGATGGGCGATGACTTCGTCAACCTGATGGACGGCGCCTATGTCACGATGTCCTTGAAAAACGACAACGGCGTGATGCGCTTCAAATCGGTCAGCACGCCGGCTGCCGAAAGCGACAGGGCCAAGACGCGTACGATTACCTTTGATATGGAGATCAGCGGAGACCTGTATCTCTTCCTGACGACCGACCTCAGCCATTTTGATATTAAGAAAGTCTGGTATTCCGGCTATAAAGCGGAAGAAGAGGAAGACATCACCTTCGTCGGCTACCGCAGCGGTTACAATTATTATGTCTATGACGCGGCACTGAGCCTGGATGTCATCGGTACGCCCAAGCGCATCGTGGCCGCTTACAGCGACGGCAGCACGACGGAACTGACAGCCGCCGACTTCACCTTCACGGCCGGTCAGACCCTTGCCGCCTCTGCCGGTGACCAGGTCTTCACCGCCACCTACAAGGGCGAAACCGTCAATGTCACCATCCCCGTCAAGAAAGGCAAAGAAGCGTTCGGCTCCACGACGCTGACGACCGTCAACTGGTGGGACAACTGGCAGCCGACCGGGTATGATGTCGCCGTCGGAGCCTCCCTGACCACACGCTATTTCGTCTATTCCAAATGTGGCGAGTACTACCACGGCCCTTACGCCCATGTCAATGATGCGAGTTGGAAAGGCCTGACCGTCTTCCGCTGGGACAACTGGGGCTGGAACGACGATGGCAGCACCGCCTGGGACAACACCGACGCCAACAAGGAGTCCAACTGGAACTGGGAAACGATGAAGGCCTACCAGAACCATTGCCTGACGGACATCACCTGGACCAATGTCGGCGGCACGACCGCAACCGTCCGCTACGATGTGGCATACTGGAACGGTGAAACACACTACCAGTTGTACAAAAACATCAACATCAACGGAGGCATCTGCGCCAACGCCGCAGCCGACTGCTGCTATGTCGTGGTCATTGAATAACCAAAATCATAATCAATAACACCGTATGAAAAAGATTTTATTTTTTGTCGCGGCGGCCGTCATGATGACGGTCGGCTGCACCAAGGAGAATCCGGCTCCCGCCGGCACGGACTCCCAGACTCCCTCCGGACAGGAAGGAGAAGGCAAAGAGGATGAAAAGCCGGAAAAGACCCTGACGGGCTACCGCGCCGCCTACACCTACTATGTGGCGGACGAGGCTCTCGACCTCAGCGTCGTCGGCGCTCCCAAGAAACTCGTCGCCGTCTATAGCGACAACAGCACCGCCGCCGTCTCCGACGCCTCCGCATTCACCTTCTCCAACAATGCGCAAATCGCTGCGAGCGAAGGCGACCAGACCTTCAGCGCCACCTACAAGGGCGAGACCGTCAGCGTGACCATCCCCGTCAAAAAAGGCAGCGAAGGTTTCGGGGCGACCAGCCTCACCACCACAGAATGGGCCTGGGGCTCCGAGAACATCGTCGGATTCCTCGAAGCCGGACAGAGCGCAACGCTGAAAATGTTCGTCTATTCTTCCTGCAAAGACAACTACTTTTCACCTTGCGTGCAACTGTGCAACGCAGACTGGAGCAGCAACTTCATCTCCGTCCGGATGGACAACTATGGCTGGGATTCTTCCTGGGATGCCTGCACCAAGGACAACAACTGGAACTGGGGTGAAGGAGACACCTTCCCGGGATTCCGGCCGTACCAGAATCATAACCTTGTCACCATCACCGTCACGCGCAACACCGCTACGACCGCTACGATCCGCTACGATGCGAAATACTGGAACGGCGAGACCCACTTCCAGTCCTACAGCAACATTGCCGTCAGCGACATGGTCAACTACCGCTTCTTTACAGAAAATTCCTACGCCGTCGTCTATGAAGTCCAGAAGCCCGAAGAGGGACAGCAAGGCGGCGGTGACGACCCTCAACCCCAGCCCGGAGATAAGACGCTGACCGGCTATGCCTGTGCCTACAACTACTATGTGGCGGATGAGGCCCTCTCCCTCGATGTCGTCGGCTATCCCAAGAAACTCGTCGCCGTCTATAGCGACAACAGCACCGCCGCCGTGGACGCTTCCGCATTCACCTTCTCCGCAGGCCAGCAGATTGCCGCGAGCGAAGGCGACCAGACCGTCAGCGCCACCTACAAGGGCGAGACCGTCAGCGTGACCATCCCCGTCAAAAAAGGCAGCGAAGGCTTCGGCGCGACATCCCTGGACGGAGCGTGGACCTTTGCTTCTGAAAATACAGTCGGACAACTGGAAGTCGGACAGAGCGCGACACTGAAAATGTTCGTCTATTCCGCCGGGCAGAATAATTATTCCGCTCCTATTGCCGAATTGGTTTCCGCTGACTGGAATAATGTGTATGCAGATTTCCGGATGGACCACTTCGGATGGCTGAATGCAGACTTCGAGAACCAGAAACTCGCGGACTCATACAAATCCAGCAATTGGGACTGGAACACCTTCGCCGCGTCCCAGAACCACGCCCTGATCAACATCACCGTCAGCCACCCCACAGCGACTACCGCGACCGTACGCTACGACGTGATTTACTGGAACGGAGAATCTCATTTCCAGGAATACACCAGTGTTCCCGTTGGCGGGACCCCGGTCAACTACCGTTTCGCCACCGAATCCTCCTACGCCGTCGTCTATGAAGTCCAGAAGCCCGAAGAGGGACAGCAAGGCGGCGGTGACGACCCTCAGCCCCAGCCCGGAGATAAGACGCTGACCGGCTATGCCTGTGCCTACAACTACTATGTGGCGGACGAAGCCCTGAGTCTCGACGTAGTGGGCTATCCCAAGAAGATTCTGGCCGTTTACAGCGACAACACCACCTCCGTCGTGGATGCCTCCGCTTTCACGTTCACTGCCGGACAACAAATTACAGCCAGCGAAGGCGTGCAAACCCTTTCCGCCACTTATCAGGGCAACGCTGTCGAAGTCTCGGTTTCCGTCGTCAAGGGGACCGACAAGGGCGGCGACAAAGGTTTCAACACGAACAATACAAATAAATATGTCCCCTATACGGTAGGCCAATTGACCGAAGTTGGACAATCCGCCACGACAAAGATGTTCGTTTACTCCGCCTGCGGAGATAATTGGCACGCACCTGTCACCGATGTTTGCTATGGAGATTGGAACGGAGTTTTCTTCCACGGTCGTATGGACAATTTCGGATGGTGGGAGAAAAATGGAGACATCTGGGAAGCCGGCAACACCTTTGACAACAATAACAGAGCCATTGAATTGAAGAGCGACTGGAATTGGGACACCTTCAAAGGCTTCCAGAACCATGCCGCCGTAACGGTCACGGTCACGGTTGCAACGGAAACGACTGCCGTTGTCCGCTACGATGTCACTTACTGGAACGGCGAAAAACACTATCAGGAATACAGCAACATCGGCGTCGGACTACCGATTAACTGGCGTTTCTTTACAGAGAACTCCTACGCCGTCGTTCTGAAGTAAGCGTACACACCCTGCAACATAGTCAAACTCCGCGCCTTCCCGGTGCGGAGTTTTTTCGCTCATATCATCCGGTAGAGGTGTGAATGGGTGCGGAGAGGCGTGGCCGTCTGCACCCCGTGAGCGGGAAGGGCCCGCCTGACCGCTCAAAACGCCCAGGAGAGTTGCAGGGCGGCGTCGGCGCTGCGGTGACGGACGGACTGATAGGTGAAATCCTGCCAGCCGGCGCGAAGATAGAGTTTAAGGGTACGGAGCGGCTTCCAGGAGAGATAAAAAGAAAGGAACCCTCCCTCACCGTAGCGGGCCGGCACGGAAAAGGAGCCGGGGGCGCTCCGCCTCCACAGATACAGCCGGTCCGCCCACTGCGGCGCACGATGCCAGCCCTCCTGCAGATAAAGCGACACGCTTGGCAGCTGCACCGACTGCTCCAGCCACAAGAGGAAACCCCACGCATCGCAGCGGCAGCAAGATGCCCCGGCACTCAGCGTCGCCCAGGAGACGGACGGCGGCTGCCAGGAAGCCTGCCCCCGCAGGTCGTACTTCTGCTTTTCGCCGTAATTGCGCAGCCGGAGGGAAGCCCGTACATCCAGCGCCCAGCCTTTGCCAAGCGCCCAGCGCCCCGTCGCGACCGCCTTCAACTGGGCCGTGTGCCGGCAGGAAGCATCGCGGCTCCGGGGATGCAGACAGGCATCTGCCGTCAGCGTCCAGCCGCTTCCCTGTACCCCGATGGCCACCCCCGCCTCATTCGCGCATTTCGTCCCCGCCCGGACGGCGCCGCAGTTGCCGGAGGAAAAATCCGGCGCATAATAACGCAACGACACGCAGCCCTTGAAACGGGAGGCAAAGGAGAAAGCGCAGCCGGCCGTCGCCGCCCAGGATTTACCCCGGATATCCCAGCACAATTCACCGAACAAATCCGTACCGCGCCAACTTCCCCGGCCGCCGAGGGAGGTTTTGCCCGCCGTCATCGCCGTCAGGCCGAGGCGTCCGTGCCTGCCACCCCAACTGATTTCTGCCGCCACAAAATCCTTGTCGGCAGAAAACGCTCCCGTCAGCAAGAGGGAGGAAATATTGCCGGCAACGGTCGCCTCCCAGCCGCCGTAACGGAAAGAAGCCGCCGCGCCGCGCAGTGCCGGCGTACGGCTGAATGCGGCATAGGGACTGATGCCGGTGGGCCGCCGGACAAAGGCGGAGGGGGTTGACAGGCCGCTCATCGAGAAGCCGCTCCACAGACACAGTCCCTGCAGGAAACGCAGGTGATAATCCCCGACGAGGACTTTGCCCGTCCATTTCCGCCCGTTCCAACAGAGATAGGGATGCAGGGCGGAAAGGTCCCAGTTGACTTTTCCCGGCGTCAGGCCCGCGGCCTGAGGAGAAAGAGGCAGCGACACGCTGCTTCCCACCCCCGCCTGAAGGCGTCCGTCCCAGTCCATCCGGTATTTCAGTCCGGGAGACGGAGTCAAAGTCGCCTGCATCGGTTTATCCGGGGTATCCCGGCGGCTGAGGGACACCTCCGTACGCGCCGTCAGTTCGTGCCGAGCCGGGCGGGCCGCAGGAGCGGGGCGGCCGGGCGGTGAGGTGCTGCCGAGGGTCAGGAAAAAGCGCAGCGCCCCCGCCAGTTCCCGGGAGAAACCGTCCAACAGGGCCAGTTCTTCAAAAGAAAGGATATCCCCGCAGCGCCGCCGGTAATCTTCCAGCACGGCCGCCTGATACTCATCCAGCAGGCCTGCGTCGATGAACTGCTGCGGAGCTGCCTCGTTGAGCGATAAGGGACGGGCACGCAAATCGGAAAAACGCTCCCATTCCCCTTCGTCCAGTTCTTCCGGAGCAGAAGCCCCGGAAAGCAGGAGGACGGCCGGCATCCAGTCCTCTACCGGAGAGGATAAAAACAGGGACAGGAAGAGACAGAAAAACATCGTTTTTTTGCTGCAAGATAGACAGCCCCGAATAAAAAAGGCCGAAAGTCAAAAAAAGTGCATCCATTTTCCGTAATTTGACTAAATTTGTGAATTCTTTCGAATTTTTTTTGAATATGGAGAAAATCAAACTTCACGACAAAACCTTCCGGAAGTATATTCCCTACGAAGAATTTATCCGCGACATCGACCGCGTGGCCGACGAACTCAACCGGGATTTCCGGGACAAGGACGAGATACCCATCATCATCTGCGTATTGAACGGCTCCCTGCCGTTTACGGCCGAGATTCTCCGCCGGATGGAGTTTCTCTGCGAACTGTCCAGCCTCAAGATATCTTCCTACGCCGGAATGTCCACCACGGGGGAAGTGCAGTTCAAGCAGCCCCTTACCTGCAATGTCAAGGACCGGACGGTCATTATCGTTGAAGACATCGTGGATTCCGGTTACACGATGGACGCCCTCACCCGCTTTTTCCACGAGCAGGGAGCGAAAGACATCAAGATTTGCACGCTGTTCTTCAAGGAAGAAGCCTTCCAGTTCAAAGGGAAAATCAAGATTGACTACATCGCCCGCAACATCCAGAACCAGTTCATCGTCGGCTTCGGACTCGACTACGACGAACTGGGACGCAACCTTAAAGATATTTTCATCCTCGATGAATAAATCCGCTTGCGAATTTGGAAACTGTTCGTTAATTTTGCCGTCCAAGGAATAATTTTATAGAAAAAGGCACACAATGAAAATCGTATTGTCAAGTTCTCAACTGCTCGCCGGGATGATGCTGGTTTCCAAGGCCATTCCCTCGAAGAGTCCCAACCCCATCTTGGAAAACATACTTTGCGAAGCCTCCGGAGACACCCTGCTCCTGACAGCCTCTGACGGAGAGGTGACCCTGAAGACGACCCTGAGCGTGGACAACATCGAGGAAGAAGGACGCATCGCCCTTCCCGCCAAACAACTGACCGACCTCCTCAAGGAACTGCCCGACCAGCCCCTGAACATCCAGACCATCGGCAACAACAGTTTCGACTGCGTCTGGTCCAGCGGCAATTCCACCCTGCCCTGCTGGGACGCGGACGACTATCCGGCCATCGCCGAGACCGACGAGAGCGCCATTACGATTACGATGCCCGCGGAGACCCTCATCGACGGCATCTCGGGAACGGTCTATGCTACGGCTGACGGTGAAATCCGCCCGGTGCTCAACGCCATCCTTTTCGACATCGACATCGAAAGCACGACGCTGGTCGCATCCGACACGCACAAAATGATTTGCTACACGACGAGCGACATCAAGGCCAAGGAAAAATCCTCCTTCATCCTGCTCAAGAAACCGGCCAACATCCTCAAGAACATTGTCGGGAAAGACGATGAAGTCACAGTCCTGTTCGACGGAAAGACCGCCGTCTTCAAGTTCGGCAACACAACGGCTACCTGCCGGCTGCTGGTCGGGAAATATCCCAACTACCGCAATGTCATTCCGACGGGCAATTCCAGCATCCTCAAAATCGACCGACAACTGCTCCTCAATTCCGTACGCCGCATCGCCGTGTGCGCCAACAAGGCCACCAACCAGATTCGCTTCGACCTGAGCGAGGGAAAAATCGAGATGACCGGACAGGATATGGGGCTCAACACCAAGGCGTTCGAACGCATCCTCTGCGATTACGAAGGGGATGATATTTCCATCGGTTTCAAATCCAACCTTCTGATTGAGATTCTTTCCAATATGAACTGCGAAAACATCGAAATCAGATTTGGCGATGCCCACAAACCCGCCCTCATCAAGCCCGTCGATGAAGAAATGGGCAAGGAAAAAGTCTGTGGCATCCTGTCCCCGATGATGTTCTAAATGGAACTGCATCTCAAACGCCCCCTGCTTTTCTTCGATATCGAAAGCACGGGACTGGACATCACCAACGACAGCATCATAGAACTCAGTTTCCTAAAAGTTTTCCCTTCCGGCGAAGAACGCATCCGGACCTGGAGGGTGAAGCCCTGGGACTATGAGAAAAATGTACAACGCCCGATTTCACCGGGAGCAGCCCGCGTCCACGGCATCAAAGACAAGGAACTGCGGGATTGTCCCTGCTTTTACGAAATCGCGCCGGAAGTGATTTCCTGGCTGGAAGACTGCGACCTCGCCGGCTACAATTCCCACAAATTCGACCTTCCGATGCTGGCAGAAGAACTGGAACGGGCCGCCCTCCATAAGGGCGTACATTTCGACATTGACCTGCACGACAAGCAGATGGTGGATGTACAGACCATCTTCCACAAGATGGAGCCCCGCAACCTTAAAGCTGCCTACCGTTTCTATTGCGGAGGGGAAGATTTCGAGAACGCCCACGCGGCGGAAGCCGATACGATGGCGACCTACCAGGTCCTCAAGGGACAACTGGACAAATACCCCGAAACCGAGCTCAAAAACGATGTGGACTGGCTGGCCCGCTTTACGGAAATGAACAAGACCATCGACTACGCCGGCCGCCTTGCGGAAGATGAAAAAGGCCGGATCATCATCAACTTCGGCAAACACCGGGGCAAGACGGCACGGGAAGTCTGGCGCATCGAGCCGAGTTATTTCGACTGGATTGAGCGCAGCGATTTCGCCCTGGATACAAAAAAACAGTTCCGCCGGCTCAAACAGCAGTTCAAGCAGGAGCAGAAAAAGCCGCTGGAAGGCAACGAACTGAACGACGCGACCGCCGAACTGGCCCGCCATTTTTCGGGCAAATAAAAATAATTTGTTAAATTTGCAGCACTTAATCAAAAAAGGATATGAATTTAAGAGTAATCAAGAAAGATATCGATTTCTTCGTGAGCGAATTTATCGATGACTGCACGCTCTGCGTAGCGCTGAACGACGAATGTGACCAGGAAAAGGTGGACGCCATCATCGACGAGGCGGTCGAACTCTACAACTCCCTCAAGGACAAAGTCAATCACCCGGACAAGACGCAGAAGAAAAAAGCCTACTTCGACGGTGTCGTCAAGGAAATGTTCGAGAAGCTTGACGCTCTCTGCGAGAAACTCTCCGAAGCCATTTCCGCTCCGGAAAAACCCGCCGCCAAGAAAGCCGAAGCCAAGGAGGAGTAATCCCTCCTTCATTGCGGGCGTGTTGTAATTGGTAGCCAAGCCAGACTTAGGATCTGGTGCCTTCCGGCGTATGGGTTCGAGTCCCTTCGCCCGCACTCGCTTTTTCAGGAAAGACGTTTCAGACCGAAACGCCTTTTTTGTACATTTCCGTCCGGGGTGGACGCCACTTTTTTCACTTGCGATTACGCATTACGAAGAGGTTATGCGTTTTTATAAAGTGAATGAGTAACACTAAAGACGCATATTCCATCGTTGAGAGACTCAAGGCGGGGGAAAGGGAGGCGTATCGCAGTCTCTTCCTTCTCTACTATCCGTCTGTCTTGTCGTTCATCAAAGGCTTCACCAAGGATGCAGCCCTTGCGGAAGACATTGCACAGGACGTATTTATGAAAATTTGGATATACCGCAATTCGCTTGATACGCAGAAACCCATCAGGAATTACCTGTTCCTGCTTTCCCGCAGGCAGCTTTGCAGTTGGTTCCGCAAAGAAGTGACGCTGCAGAAATACATCATCGAACTGTCGGAGGAGGAACTGGAAAACATCATTGACGAATACGAGTCGGAAGACGCAGGAGAACTGATGTCCCTCGCAATGGAAATCATCGGCAAAATGCCGGAGAAAAGACGGTACGCCTTCATCCTCTCCAGGAGCAAAGGTCTGTCCTCCGACCTTATCGCCAAACAAATGGGAATCTCACGCAGAACGGTAGACAAACATTTGGAACTCGCCCTCCGGACCTTGCGGGACGGACTGAAACAAAAGTACCAATGAGCGACATTAAAATCACACAGGAATTGTTGGAGGCCTACTTCAATGACCGCTGCACCGAGCAGGAAGCCTCGATGGTGGAGCATTGGATGGCTATGCAGAAACAAGGAGACCAGGACCTCTCCTACCTGAATGTCATTTTTGACAAAATCGACCAGCGCAACGACAAACTCGCCGACCGGGCGTACCGGCAGTGCGCCCGGGAACTGGAGTTTCCCGAAGAAAAAGCGGAAGGCGGAACGCTGAAAAAAATGCGTCCCCATATCCTGTGGGCCTGCGCAGCCGTGCTGGCCGTCTTTCTGACTTTTCACTTCAACCAACACGTCAACAGGGAAAAGGAGACGGCGCTTCCCCTGCCCGAGCTCGTCGATATCTATGCCGCCCGGGGATGCACGGAGACCGTCACCCTGCCCGACAGCACCACCATCATCCTCAAGTCCGGCAGCCACCTCATCTACCCGGAACGTTTCGATGGAGAATTCCGCAAAATCTGGCTGAGCGGAGAATGCTACGCCTCCGTCACCCACGACGAGGCGAAACCTTTCATTCTCTCCACCGGAAACACGCACATCCGCGTTCTCGGCACGGAATTCAATGTCAAAGCCTACCCGGAAGACAGCGAGGCGGAAGTCGCCCTGGTCAAAGGAAGCGTCATCATTGACAAGCAAAACGCCCCCGGCAGCGTCCAATCCATCTCGATGGCTCCCGGCAACGTCGTCAAAATCGACCACAACAACGGCGAAATGCACATCAGCGAATTCGACATCGACCCCTACACGATGGAGGGCAAGAAAGAAAGCGCCTTCATCTTCCTCAACCAGCGTTTCCGCGACATCATCAGCGAACTCAACAGGCGCCTGGATGTGGACATCATCCTTAAAGACGACAGCATCGGGGAACGCCGCTTCTACTCCTATTTCGTCAACGACGAGTCTTTGGAGGAAATGCTGGAGACCTTCAACAGTGACGGCTCGATGGAGATTGTTAAGGATGGAAAAACCATAAAAATCAACACAAAAACGACCTTATGAAAAAGAAAGTGACGATGATTCTGACCGCTCTGGCACTGGCAGTGGCAACCCTGTCGGCCCAGAACATCACCATCAAGGAGAACGGGCTCAAACTCAGCGACTTGATGCTGATTCTGCAAGCCGACTACGGTTACTCCTTTTCCATCGCATCGGACGCCGTAGATCTTGACCGGAGCGTAGATTTGTCCGTCAGCAATGCCGGAATCAATGAGGTTTTGGAAAAAGCCTTCAGCGGTATGGGCGTAGCGTACACGGTCAACGGAAAGACGATTGCCGTCGGCAAAAAGCCTGTCGCGCAAGCGGTTCCCGCCCCGCAGAAACCTGCCAAGCAGCAGGTCAGCGCCGAAAACGCCCAGACCGCCAGGCCTGTGGAAACGCCTGCCGCACCGGCGGCCGGCGGCAAAGCCGCGCCCGGCACCGTCAGCGGAATGATGAAAGATGAGAACGGGGAACCGCTCATCGGCGGCAGCGTGATGTCCAAGGACGGAAAACGCGGCGCCGTCACCGACGTGGACGGCAAATACACCCTCAAACTGCTGCCCTCCGACGAAGTGCTGGTCTTCTCCTACTTCACCTACGAGACCCAGGAAGTAAAAATCGGCGGACGCGCGAAAATCGACGTCGTAATGGTCCCCGACAGTTCCAATGACCTTGAAGAAGTCGTCGTCATCGGTTACGGCGCCCAAAAGAAACAGGACCTGACCGGTTCCGTCGCCACCGTCAAGATGGCGGACATCGCCGCCTCCACAGCCACATCCGTGGACGACGCGCTTCAGGGCCGCATCGCGGGCGTGGACATTATGTCCACCGGCGGAGACCCTGGCAGCGCCTCCTCCATCCGCATCCGGGGTACGCGAAGCGTCAACGCCTCCAACGAGCCGCTCATCGTCGTGGACGGCATTATGGACGCCGTCAACGACATTTCCGACATCGACCCCAATACGATTGAATCCATCTCCGTCCTCAAGGACGCCTCTTCCACGGCCATTTACGGTTCGCGGGGCGCCAACGGCGTCATTATGATTACGACCAAAAAAGCCGTATCCACCAAACCGTCCGTCACCGCCAGCATCTCCGCCGGATTCTCGACCATCCTCAAAAAGATGGACGTGATGAACGCCGAGGAATTTATCCGCTACCGCAACGATGCCTGGTCCCTGAACCAATGGATTAACGGCGTTCCCGACCCCGACAGGAACCACTACAGCATCGCGGATTATCCCAATACCACCGACTGGCAGGATGAAATCACGCGCAAAATCGCCTGGTACCGTCAGGCCTCCGTCTCCGTCAACGAGAAAATCGGCAAGAAACTGTACTTCTGGGTCAACGTCACCTACGGCGACGAAGAAGGTATCATCAAGAAGACCGAACACCAGCGTCTGACCTTCAACACGAAATTCTTCCGCAGTTTCACCGACTGGCTGGACGTCACGCTCTCGATGAACGGCGCTTTCCGCAACCGCGACCTGAACAAAGTCGTCATCTCCGGTTCCGACCAGATCAACGGCGCCGTCTATCTGACCCCCTTGATGGGCCGTCTGGACAACTTCAACCCTCTGGTGGACTCCGGCTACTACATCCATAGTCCGGGAGCCCGTCTGGACTACATCGACAACTGGGAAAAGAGTTATTCCCGCACGGACGCCCTCAAATTCACCATCAAGCCGTTCAAGGACTTCTGGATCGACCTGCAAGGCTCGTCCTACTACCTCCAGATGCACCGCTACCGCTACTGGCCCAGTTATATGCCCGGCTATGTCAACAACGAAGGCGGCTTCGGCTACCGCAACGAATGGGACCGCTGGAACCTCAACGGAGACATTACCGTCCACTACCGTCACACCGTAGCCAAAAACCACAATTTCGACGTGATGGCCGGATTCACCGCTTCCAACTCCACGGTCCACAACCTCACGCTCCAGGGACAGGGCGTCGTCTCGGACCAGAACAAGTGGAACGCCCTCGCCGGCATTATGTCCAAGAGCAACTACTCCGCCGGCACCTCCGAGACCAAACTCAACAAACTGTCCGTCCTCGCCCGCTTCAACTATAATTATAAAGGTAAGTATTACTTCACCTTCACGGGCCGTGCCGACGGTTCCTCCAACTTTGCCGACAACAACAAATGGGGCTTCTTCCCCTCAGGCGCCGTCAAATGGAACATCAAGAAGGAACGCTTTATGGTCGGACTGCCCTGGGTGAGCAACCTCGAACTCCGTGCCAGCGTCGGCCTGAGCGGCAACGATGCCATCGGCTCTTACTATTCGCACGCCGCCTACGGCTACACCACCTCCGGCTATATCTTCGACGGCAACCAGGAAGTGGCCTACTATCCGTCCCGCATCGAGAATCCCGACCTCACCTGGGAGAAGACGCTGATGTACAACGTCGCCCTCGAAGGCGCCTTCCTCAAGAACCGCATCAAGTTCACCCTCGAGGCCTACCATTCCCGCACCTCGGACCTGCTCATCTGGCTGCAGACCCCGAGGACGACCGGCTACTCCTCGCGGATGACGAACATCGGCCGCACCCGCAACAACGGCATCGAGTTCAGCCTGGAAACGCACAACATCGAAAAGAAACACTTCGGCTGGACGACCACCTTCACCATCTCGCACAACGACCAGCGCGTGGAAGACATCGGTGAAGAATCCTACGTCTCGCTCATCAACGACAAGGAGGGCTATATGATTTACGGTTACCGCAAAGGATATCCCCTCAACGCCCTCTGGGGCTTCCAGTATGCGGGTGTATGGCACAATCAGGAAGAATTTGAGCGCAACGGCATCACGCACACCTACGCCTCCTTCCGCAACAACTACACGGCCGCCAACTGCTACGGACACTCCAAGTTCGTGGATGTCAACCGGGACGGCGTGCTGGACGAGAAGGACCGCATCTATCTGGGACAGGCCGACCCCATCGTCCAGGGCGGTTTCCAGAACAATTTCCACATCGGCCCCGTCAAACTCTCCGTCTATCTGGCCTACTCCATCGGCGGCAAGATTTTCAATTACTCCGAATTGTTTATGGCGGGTTCCAGCCAGTCCAACCAGTACAAATATATGCTGAACAGCTGGCACTACAGCCGTCCGGACTCCGACCTGCCCCGGGCCAACGACAACTACCGTCTGCTGTCTTCCTCCTTCCAGGTCCACGACGCTTCCTACCTGCGACTGAAGAACGTTTCCGTGACCTATCCGATTCAGTTCAAGGCCAAAAACGGGAAACCCGTGGTCAAGTCGCTCGAACTCACCCTCAGCGGAGACAACCTCTGGCTCTGGTGCAACTACAACGGCTTTGACCCCGACGTCACTACCTCTTCTTCCGGCACCAACCTGCGCCGTGTCGATATGAACGCGCAGCCCCGCGCCCGTACCGTCGTCTTCACCGCGAAAATCAAACTGTAATGAAAAAGATACTCAGCCTCATCCTTACGGGAATCATCCTGGTCTCCTGCTCCCTGAAAGAGGATCAGGACTCCTATGAATCCCCGCAGACGTTCTACAAGACCTCTGTCCAGTGCCAGTCCGCCGTCAACGGCTGCTATCCGCCGCTGCACTCCATCTTCGTACCCATCGGATTCTTCTTCTCCGTAGAAGGCGTGACGGACCTGTTCTACACCGACTACGCGCAGACGGATGCCCAGCTGGACATCTCGCCCTCCTACTCCGGCTGCGCCGCGACGGTCTGGAACAACGCCTATGTCGGCATCGCCCGCTGCAACGAAGTCATCTACGGCATCGAAAACATCTGTCCGCTCAATATGGAGGACAAGATGCCCTATGCGGCGGAAGCCCGCGTGATGCGTGCCCTCTACTACTATCTGCTCACCAATGTTTTCGGCGACGTTCCCTACTACACCTTCCGGGTGATGACCAAGGAAGACATCGCCGCCGTCAGGGCCATCCCGCGCATTCCCGCCAACGACATCCGTGCGGAACTCTACACCGACCTCAAGGACAAGGCCCTGCCCTGGTTCACCGCCGAGAACGGGCTGAAGGTCCGGACCAGCGACGCGCCCTCCAACCGTTCCGGATACGCCCTCTGTCTGATGCTGATGGCCAAGTTCGCGATGTGGTACGGGGATTGGGACGGCGCCCTGGCTCCCCTGAAAGAACTGGAAGCCCTCTATGGCGAACTCAACGAGACGAACTACCCCCTCGAACAGATTATGTGGCGCTTCAAGAACGTACCCGAGAGCATTTTTGAAGTCCAGAGCGAATACCAGGCTTCGGGCATCAAATACGCCTGCAAGGTCGCCTATGTCGCCCAGCCCACCTCCAACGGAAACGGCCGCTACGACGGCGTCTCTATGCCCGAACTCGGCACCACCGTCATCCACGGAGAAGGCATCCAGTGCAACTCCTACTACGGAGCCTTCCGTCCCGCCCAGGGCAACGAGCAGAAAGAAAACACGTCGGACGCTCAGTGGAGCCGGGGACTTTTCAACCCGCTTCCCCTGACCTACAACGCCTACAGCAGCAGCCTGGGCCGTTACTCGACCAAAGTGGACTCCGTAACCGTCGCCAAACTCCTCAGGGGGGAAAGCGCGAGCCTGCGCGGCAAGAAAGTGGACCGCCGCACCGTGTACAAACTCGGTATGGCCAAACTCGACGGTGACTATACCGGCGGCGCCAACACCTTCACCTTCGTCAAGAATTACGGACGTCCCTGGGCCGGGCCCGAATTCTGGCGCTACAACCAGACTTCCAACAACGACGGCAACAATTATCACATTCTCCGCTATGCGGACGCCGTCCTGATGATGGCCGAATGTTACGCCCGCAAGAATGAAGTGGACCTGGCGCAGAAATATGTCAACCTTGTCCGTGCCCGCGCCCTGGTCGATCCCCTTCCCTACTCTTCCCAGGAAGATATGCTTTCCAACATCCTGGACGAGCGGGCCCGGGAACTGGGCGGCGAATTCCACCGCAAATGGGACCTGGTCCGCTGGGGCGAGACCGAAGGCAGCGACCTCTGGTATGACCGGGTCAACACCTTCAACTTCCGCATCGGCAACGCGACGAGCGGCAAAAGCCTCACCACGCTGAGACGTTATCACAAATACTATCCGATTCCCGACACGGAATGTGCCCTGACCGGTTACAAACTCAACAACGAAGCCTATGCGACAAACGAATAACATCATCCTGGCTGTACTCCTCTGCCTGCCAGTCCTGGCCGCCTGCTCCAAGTTCAACGAAGCCGAGTGGGCCTCCGTCAGCGAACTGTTTCCCAAAGACAAGATTATTACCGTGGATATGGAAGGCGGGGAATCGACCGTCCGCATCTATACCAGCGGAAGTTTCCACGCGCAGCTGCTCAATCCGGTCCGCGGCATCGAAATGATGACGCCCGCGCAGCAAAGCGGCGATGCAGACATCGTCCTGCGTTTCAGCGCCAACACTTCCTACCGCCGCAGCGCAGCCGTCCGTCTGACGCTGGACGGCACGGACCTGTGCGACACCGTCCTGTTCCGACAGAAGGGCATCGACCCCTTCATCCGCTGCGAAGCGCCGTTCTTCACAGCTGACGGCAGTCGTGACGACCGCCTGATCGTTCCCCTGGGCACCAATGTCAGCAACAAGGACATCCGCACGGAAATCCGCTATGAAAGCGGTGCCGGAGACTGGGTGACGGGCATTGTCTGGAGCGGCGACATCGCCTGGGACGACGACAACATCACCATCTGCACGGCCGCGTCCGGACAGGACAAGCCCAGCCGGGCGACCGTCCGCTTGAGTTTCGCCGACGGATGGGGAGAGGACATCCACCAGGACCTCGCCATTTTCCGCACCTCTTCCGACGGCAGTTTCGGCCGCTCCGTTTCCCTGCAGGAAGTCCGCGACAATGCCGGGAAAAGCATCGAATGGGATGAATTCGACTATTTCGAAGGGGTCGTCGTCAGCGACTGCCTCAGCAAGAATACGGCCTTCAATCCTTCGGTCGCGTATAATGTCGTCGATACGACCGTCAGCAACCGCACGGTCTATGTGATGGACCGCAGGGGCGGCAACGGCATCCGCCTGCTTTTCAAGGAGGGAGAAACCAACACCCTCCGCCAGGGGATGGACGTCAAGGTCCGCCTCAAGGGACTGGAAGTGCAACGCGAAGACAACCCCGTACGCTACAGCATCGTCGGTCTGAGCGCCACCTCCATCCTTTCCGCACGGGAAGGTACGGTCCCCGGGCCCGCCCGCAAGAAAATCTCCCAGCTCAGCGATGACGACCTCTACACCCTCGTCACCCTGACGGGGCTGGAATTTGCCAACAAGGGCGGCGCCTACACCAATGTTTATGAAAGTTACACGCTCAAGAGCACGTTCAACCCCAACGGCATCAACGTTCCTACCGATTGCTCCGGCTCGGTGATGGTCGATGACGAAATGCAGGCCATCTTCTGTCCCGTGAATATGCTCTGCTCCTGGCGCAGACCGTCCTCCGGAGTGCCCCAGGGCGTATGCGACGTCACAGGCATCCTCGTCCACGAAGAACTCCCCCGCGTCGCCGGTCCCGGAAAATATCAGATCCGCGTTCTTGACGAGGGTGGCTTTGCGCCCACCGGAGAATACAGCCGCCTGGAAGACATCGCAGTCTGGGACGGTTCCAAGTGGCACTATGACTTCAGCCAGTTCGCAGGGAAATATGCCTACGACGGCGCCCATTCCATCGTTCCCTCCGAAGACTACACGACGGCATCCGGAACGGCCCGCGGAGAACTGAGCTTCGAGAACCCCAAGACCACGACGACGGCCTATCTCCGCTCAATGCGAAACTACAGCCGGGGCGATTATGCGGAATACGGCTGCCTGAACAACCGCAGCCTGAGTATATGCTCCCGCCTGGAAGGCTGGTACAATTTTGAAGACGGCATCCTGCAATCGACCAACGGCATCGTGGCCACGCTCAACACGGAGGGCCTCAGCGGAAAAGCCGTCCTGGCCTACGTCTCCTTCGAGTGCTGGGGCACGGCCGGATGGTACCGGGTATTTCCCGCCCACTGGTGCCTGGAATATGCCCTGGACGGGGAGAGCGCTTACACGCCCGTTCCGCCCATCCTCGGGGACAAGCCTTGGGTCCGCCTGCTGCCCGGTCCTTACGGAGTCGCGTGGATTTCCGGACGCCGCTATTATCCTGCGTCATCGATGTCCGCCGGCTTCTCCGATCACGTGTTCGCCCTGCCCGCCGACATCCTGGGCAAGAGCGGCGTACGCGTCCGCCTGCGTCCCTATGACGAATACATCAACGATTATCCGACTTCCGCCTCCACCTTCAGCCAGCCTTGCGACATCTCCACCATCAACGCCGGCTCCAGCGCGGACACGGATATCCGCTTTGCCGAAATCAGTTTCAGAACAATCAAATAAACATATATGATGAATAGAATTTCACTGGCTTACGAAACTCCATCTGCACAGCCGGTCCGCCTGAATCAGTGCGGACCGTTGATGGTCTCTGTTTTTGATTACAAAAACAATATGGAAATCATCGGAAACGACGAGGAAATTGAGTTGGATTATTAAAGGAGAAACGCTATGAAAAAGTCAATCAAACATACCTTTGCCATCGCCGCCGCAGTTATGAGCCTGCTGGCCTGTTCCAAAGAAATCCAGCAGCCTGTCCAGCCAACAGGAGAAGACGGCTCCGACGGAATGTACACGTACCCATTCGTCCTTGACGGAGAAACCAAGACCGCCCTGGACGGCAGCCATCTGGCCTGGGAAGCCGGCGACCGGCTCGGCGCTTACGTCAGGGCCGGAGAAGATGTGTCCGTCAACCAGGCGTCGGAGGTCGATGTGACGGCGACGCCCGTGAAGGTCGGCATCCGTTCCACCGTCGCAATGACGGCGGGAGCGGGACTCTACGCCTATTTCCCTTATGTAAGTTCGAATGGCGGAACGCCCGAAAATGTCACGCTCACCATTCCCACGGCCCAGGTCCAGGCCGGAACGGCCTTTGACAGCGACGCGATGCCCCTGGTATCCGTTCCCTTCATCGCAGAGGAAGCGCTCGGAACCGACACCGAGCTTTCGCTCAGGATGGCCGGACTGGGAAGCCTCGTCTGCTTCAATCTCTATTCCACGGACAGCGCCCTCGCTTCGGAAAAAGTCACGCGCGTGACCTTCGTAGCCGACAAGGGCGTCGCAGGAGATTTCACCTACGACCTCACCTCCGTCAGTTACGACGAGACGGAAGAAGTGCTTGACGTCCCCGCTCCTGACGGCTTCGGAGAAACGGAAGTCAGCACCGCCGTGAGCGGAAACCTCGCCGTCGGAAGCAGCAAGGCGGAAGGGGCCAGGGTCTATATGGTCCTCGCCCCCGTCAGCGCGGGCGGTACCATCCGCGTCCATACCGACAATGCGACCCGCAGCTACAAACTGACGGTTCCCGAAATCAGCTTCAGCCGCAACGCGACCCGGACCATCAACATCGACCTTGCCAATGCCCAGATGGTCAGCACCGAGAACGGCATCTGGAGCGCGGACGACCTGCTGGCCGCCTCCGCCGCCCTCAACGCCGGCGAGAGCGTGTCGAAATACCTCGTGGACGGCAAACTCACCCTGATGGCCGACCTCAATATGAAAAACCTCGCCTGGGAATCGTTTGAAAGCCTGACGGTATCCTTTGACGGCAACGGCCACAGCCTCAGGAACTGGACGACCTCCGCTCCGCTCTTCGTCGAAGTCGCCTCCGGCGTCACCGTCAGCGACCTCACCATCGACGAGACCTGCGCCTATACCATCGAAGAGAAGGAAAGCGCGAACGACGCAGCCTGGATTGCCGCCCTCAACAACGGTACCCTTTCCGGCATCGTCACGAACGCAGCGATGACGACCGCGAACGACCTCACCTTCACGCACAGCCGTGCCACCGGCGCCATCGCCGCCGTCAATGCCGGCATCATCACAGGCTGCACCAATACGGGAGCCATCACCCTGAATCCCACGGCCGCATCCGTGGCCTCCCAATATGATGCCAGCACGCACGTGGACGGTTCGATGCAATATATCGGCGGCATCGCCGGCAAACTGATTTCCGGCGCCGGCATCACGGATTGCAGCAACAGCGGCGCCATCCGCTACAGCGCCACCGGCAAAATCGACTCCTTCAGCGCCGTCGGCGGCATCGTAGGCGGTACCCCCTGGCAGGTCAGCGACGACTGGTCATCTTCAGCCGTCGGCACCCTCACCCGCTGCACCAACGGCGGTACGGTCACCCTGGCCTATGAGACGATGTCCGGCGTCAGCGGCAAGAGTTACAACACTCCGTTTGTCGGCGGCGTCGCCGGCTTCATCGAAGGCACGCTGACCGACTGCGCCAACAACGGTGCCGTCACCCTCCAGACGCCGCAGGCGGAATGGGACAACAACGGCAACTCCTCGTTCATCCGCTCGCTGTACCTCGGCGGCGTCGCCGGCATCGTAACCCTCGGCGCCTCCGGTTGTACCAACAACGCCCCCATCGTCCAGCGGGGTACGATGGCTGGCGGCGCCACCTTCGGAGCCGCACAACCCTGTCTCGGCGGAGTCATCGGATTTGCCGGCAACAACTCGACGGACGCATCGGCCCGCTTCTCCGACTGCCACAACCTCTCCCTCGGCACCATCGACAGCCAATACCATATGCGCGGCGGCAACGGGACCACCGGCACGCTCGGCGGCGTTTTCGGTTATGATACGGCCGAACTCAACGACTGCACCAACAGCGCCGCCCTTTCCGTCTGCTCTTCCCTCTGCACCATCAGCATCGGCGGCGTCAGCGGGACGCACAGACCTTATCTCAATGCCATCCCCGTCAGCTCCTGCTCCAACAGCGGCAACATAGACATCGACCTCGGCTATGACGGTTCCTCCGTCACCACGGCCTGTGTCGGCAAACAAAGCACGACCACCTATATCGGCGGCGTCATCGGCTGGTCCACGGGTTCCTCCGGGAATGTGGGCACCCTTGCCCTCGCCGGCAACAGCGGAGACATCCGTATCAAGGGCGGTCTGGAGACCGGCGCCCAGAACATCGGCGGGCTGGTCGGCCTGGACAACGCCTACATCGACCTGCAGGGCACATCCTCCGACTACCTGGTCAATTCCGGTGATATCGACGTGGACCTCACGGCAGCAACCTCCCGCGTCGGCGGCATCATCGGTTACAAGACGACTGCCGATTTCGAATACCTCCGCAACGAAGGCTCCATCACCATTCAGGCAAGCGACGTCCTGCAGGCCGGCGGCATCGCAGGATACACCAAGGGCGGAACGGTCCAGAACGTCAGCAATACAGGGGCCATCACCGTCACAGACTGCAATTATATGCTGACAGGCGGTATCCTGGGCCTGAATGAGACGACGGAACTGACGGTTTCCGATGTGGAAAACAGCGGCCGCATCGACCTCACCAATTCGGGAACGACCGAGAGTGAAATCGGCGGCATCGTGGGTAAAACAGCTAAAGTCTTGCTCCTCTCGGATGCCACCAACAAGGGAAAATTGACCTATACAAAGCAGACCGTCGGCGGCAATGATTCCGACAATATCGGCGGCATCATCGGCATCGGAATTGCCGGCAGCACCGTCAGCCGCGCCTATAATGAGGGCGATATCGAGGTCAGTTTCGCCCGGGGCTCCGTCGCCGGCATCGCGGCCTGGGCGAAGGGCATCACGGTCAGCACGGCCTGGAACAAAGGTACCATCACGGTGTCCGGCAAGACCGACAACGGCACCCGTGCCGGTATCGGCGGCATCGTCGGAACGGCGGACAGCCCGGTATCCTCGGCCGACAACTACGGCAGCATCAGCGCCAACGGCAACGGCACGAGCTTTATGCCCAAACTCGGCGGCATCGCCGGAGAGATGGCGGCCCAGAAACTGATACAAAACTGTGAGAACAAAGCCGGCGTCACCCTGGAGACCAACAGCAATCAGGCCTATGTCGGCGGTATTCTGGGCTGCGGAACCACGGGCACCAACGGAACGGACAACATCAAGAACTGCAACAACAACGGCATGCTCATTTCGGTCACGTCCACAGGAACCGCCTTTGCCGGTGGAATCGTCGGAGAGATGAATACGGGTGATGTCCGCAGCTGCGTCAACAACTGCCCGCTCGTGGCCCATATCGGCGGCAACGCCTGCGTCGGCGGTGTCCGCGGCAACTGCACGGGGGCCGGACGCACCCACGCCAGCCGCAACACGGCCAAGGTGGAAGCCTACGTCAGCGGTACCTCCTACGCCCGCCTCGCCGGCATCGCCGCCCAGACCAACGGCCAGCTCAACACCTGCACCAATAGCGGCGAGCTCTACCTGGAATCTTCCGCACCCAAGAGTTACATCGGCGGCGTCGGCAGCCAGAACGGAGCCAACGGAGCTACCAGCGCCAGCAACGCACCCATCAGCTTCAAGTACACGGGTTCGGCCGCATCTCCTGAAATCTATGCCGCTTACGGCGTAGCCTACCAGTCCGGCGCCACGCCGACCTACTACGGGACCTACGGCGGCAGACTGACCATCGACACCGGCAGCGCGACCTCCCCGGTCGTGTACTGCGGTGCCCTGATCGGCCTGCTAACCAACGGCAACGCGACCTTCGGGACAAGCACGAACGCGGCCAACATCTCGTCCTCGGCCAGCCTCAACGGACGGATTCCTTCCACCGACAGCGCCAGCGACGACTACTACGCCTCCGAATCCTTCCTCGTCGGAAGCATCCGGGAAGGAGGTTCGGCCTATCCGAATCCCACGGTCACCCTGACCAATGTCAAGCTTTTATAAAAACGCTGATATGAGCAAAAAAGTATTATCACCTTACTGTCCGCCGCAGACGCTGGATTATCTCACATTCAGCGCCGAAGGCAATCTTCTTACAACGTCCTTCGATACAGATGACGGAACGGAAATCATCGGAAGCGGCGGAGATGAAGTGGATTTGGACTGACACGCAACAACTACGCTATATGAAGACTATGAACTATCGATTCGTCCATACGGGCAGCCTTGTTGCGGCCGCCGTGACGCTGGCCCTGTCCTGCGCCAAGGAAGCCACGTTTGAAGATGACCGCCTCGTCACCGGAGAAAAGCCGGAAGCCTTGGATACGGAAGCGGCCGGCGAGGTGGAAATACCCCTGCTCTATTCATACGACTTCTACCTGCCGGACAACGGTGAGGACGAAGCCCCGGCCAAGACCGTATTCAACGATAAAAAGGACCGTCTCAAATGGGAAGCGGGCGACCGGATGGGCGCCTATGTCAAAGCGGGAGACAAGTATTCCTGCAACCTGGCCTCGCCCATCAACGTCGAGGCGACTCCCAAGACCGTCACCGTCAACTCCTCCTTCGCCATCACTTCGGGAGCCGTCATCTATGCCTACTACCCCTATGTGGCGGACAATACGGCAGACGGGCTGAATGTCCGGCTGCGGATTCCTTCCGCCCAGCACCAGAGCGGCGACAGTTTCGAGACCGATGCGATGCCGATGGTCTCCGTTCCGGTGACCGCCGACGGCGATTGGGGCAAGTCCACGGGCAAGAGCCTGCAAATGGCCAACCTGGGCAGCATCATCTGTTTCAACCTCTACGCCACGTCAGGCAGTCCCAAGGTCACCAGCCTGGAACTGACGGCCGGCGGAGAGAGCCGGCTCGCCGGCACGTTCACCTACGACCTGAATTCTACCGAACTGGACACCAGCGGGAGCGGCAAGGAACTCACCACCGGCCCCTTGACGGCGACGGAAGGATCTGCCAGCGTCGCCACGCACCTGCCCGAGGCCGCAGCGGTTCCCACGAGCAAGGAGTCCGGCAAGAAAATCTATATGGTCGTCGCTCCCGGGACGCTGTCGAGCTTCACCGTCACGGTCTTTGACAGCGAAAACGGCAAAATGTACAGCAAGACCTACACTCCGGAGGGCGGAGTCAGCTTCGGCCGCAACGAGATCAAGACCATCAACCTCAAGATGGACAGTATGAATGTGACGGATTATACGCCGGGCATCGCCGGCGCCGACGACCTCATCGCCGCGCGGGATGCCGTCAACGGCGGCACCAGCTACGCCCGCTTCCTTATCGACGGGAAGATGACCGTTACGGGCAATATCAATATGAGCGGGAAGACCTGGTCGGAAAGTATGCACTACCTGGAGGTCGATTTCGTCGGCGCAGGTCCTAAAGATATGGTCATCAATAACTGGACGACCTCCGCCCCGCTCTTCGGAACGGTCGCCGCGGGTGTCACGGTCAGCAACCTCGTCATCGCCAACGGCCGCTATACCATTGACGCCACCACCGACGCCGCCTGGTTTGCAGGAGCCAATTACGGTACTATTGACGACTGCGACATCGCCGGGACCTCTTCGATGAACTGCGGAGTCTCCCAGATGACCCGGACCGGCACACCCCGCAGCGTCGCCGCCATCGCCGCCGTCAGCAGCGGCACGATTCGAAACTGCGACAACCAAGGTTCCATCAATATCCGCCTGACAAACAATGGAGCCGCTACTTCCGGCTCATTCCACTACGACAACGGAGCCTACACCTATGACGGAGTGCAGTATATCGGCGGCATCGCCGGCCTGCTTCTGGAAGGCGCCAGCCTTTCCGACGACACCAATGACGGGGCGATTACCCTGTCCTCCCCCGGTCGCATCGAAAGTCCGGCCGTGATGGGCGGCATCGCCGGCGGCACCCTGCTCCGGGCAGGCGCCCACTGGAGCGACACGCCCCAGGCCGGCATCACCGGCTGCACCAACCGCGGCAAAGTCCGTTTCCAATTCGACCAGGTATCAACAGGCAGCGGAACCGTCTATCAGCCCCCCTTCATCGGCGGAGTGACCGGCTTCCTCGAAGGTACGCTGTCCGGCAACAGCAACCGCGGCGCCATCCAGGTCAAGTCCTTCAAAGCCCCGGCAAACGATGATGGGAGGTCAAGTTTCCTCCGCGGGCTCTTTGTCGGCGGAGTGGCCGGCATCGCCACGATGGGCGCCTACGGCTGTGAAAACCACGGTGACATCACCCAAAGCGGAACCCTTGCGACCGGAATTAATTTCGGCACCATCGCCCCCTGCATCGGAGGGATTGCCGGTTATGCCGGCAAAGACGGCAGCCGCAGCCTGGAATCCTGCACCAATACGGGAGCCATTTCATCCGTCCTCCATATGCGGGGACAAGGACATTCCGACGGCTTTATCGGCGGCATCGCCGGTCTGAGCAAAAGTCATATCCGTTCCTGTTCCAACAGCGGTCCGCTCACGGTCAATTCCCGTTTTTACAGCCTGCTGGTCGGCGGAGTCGCCGGATGGCTCAACTGTGCAAGCGACCTGACGAGTGCCACCGTCAGCGGGAATGCGAACTCCGGTGACATCTGCGTCCTCCTGGGCAGCGCCACCACCGATACGGCAGCCGTCACCAACCAGAGCAAGCGAATCGGCATCGGGGGCATAATCGGCCGCGTTTCAGACAAGCCCGTTGCCTATACTTCCAGCAGCAATACGGGAACCATCACCGTGGACGGCGGGCTGGTTCAGACGGACCCCCTTACGGATAGCGAATTGACAGACGGCCGCGTCAGGGGCCTTGCCGTCGGCGGACTGGTCGCCTGGGGCGCGGACAAAATACAGGTCTCCGGCACGACTGTCAGCAACAGCGGTAACATCACCCTCACCAATCCTGCCGCTTATGAAATTCTCGTCGGCGGATGCATCGGCCAACGGACTACCGTCGGCCAAAGCAACCTCGAAAATACGGGCGATATCGAAATCTCCGGGACGGTCAGCAGTTACCGCAACCTCTACGCCGGAGGCATCATCGGCTTCGGCAACGGAGGTGCTACGATGTCGGGACTCAACAATGAAGGCGACATCACCATCAGCAGTTCCGGCAATGCGGACACCACCTTTGTCGGCGGTTTGGCCGGAAGGCTGGAGACATTCACCGGCACCGCGCTGAACAATATCAATTCCAGCAGTTCTTCCGGTGCGGTTTCCTGCAACCGGACCGGCGGAGAAGCCTACATCTCCGGCGGAGTCGGCTGCCTGAAAGGAAATTTAAACACTATCACCAACTCCGGCCGCGTGACGCTCAACGGCAGCGCAGCCCAAGCAAAGGTCGGAGGGCTCTGCGGCCGCTGGATCAATTGGAGCAGAAACCAAGGTGTCATCCGGAAAAACGAGAGTCAAACGCTTACTTTTGGCTCTTGTACCAATGCAGCAGGAGCCGCCGTCACCGTCACGGCTGCGACGGCGCAGGCCGGCGGTCTGGTCGGAGAAGCCCTGACCTATTTTTACGGTGACAGCGGACTGGCCGGCGTCAACTGCGGGCAGATGGAGATTTCCTCCTGCCACAACTACGGGACTCTGACGGTAAGCACCTCGACGGGAACGGCCTGCGCCGGCGGCATCGCCGGTGTCCTGGACGGCCTTGTATCGGTCAAAAACACCGACTGCACGATAGCCGCCAGTTCTTCTCCTTCCATCAATGTTGTTTCCGCGGCAGACGCCTATGTCGGCGGTATCGCGGGAAAGATGCCCGAGAAAGTCAGGCTGTACGGCTCCGATACAGACGTCGCCTATTTCGGCAACACTGATTTCGACAAGACGACCGGGCTGAACAACGGCTCATCCTTGATACGGGCGGAGACCGGCGGCAGCATATATGCCGGAGGGCTTGCCGGCTACGGTGAATACGGCGTTCTGCACGACAGCGGCAATTCCTGCGCCCTCGACATCACGACGGCAGGCGACTATACCCTTGTCGGCGGCATCCTGGGACGGGCACAGGATCGGAGCACGAAGACCATCCGCCTCCACAACTGTACCAACGCCGGAGACATTAGCGCCACACACGGCAAAAGCGGACGTGATTACAAGTGCCGGATCGGCGGATTGGTGGGAGATATGAACGGCCAGTGGAACTATAGCCGGAACTCCGGCGACATCGAGGTGACCAGCGCCGCCGGCGAGAATTTCATCGGCGGGGTCGGCGGAATGAACGGGGCCAACACACAAGGTTCTTCCAGCACGGGCAGCATCCGTTTCCTCTATACCGGGGCCTTGAACAATCCGACGATTTACGCCGCACTGGGCATCGGATGGAACAGCGGAGGCACCAAGACGCTGTACGGTGAATACAAAGGTTCCATATCCCTATCGGGAGAAAACGCTGCCGGCAGCGATTATTGCAGGCTCGGCGTCCTCGCCGGACTCAGCACGGGCGGCCTCGTCGCCGGCGGTACGGAAAGCGGGCAGGACCTGATCATCCACAGCGGCATCAGCCTCAACGGCATCACGCCGTCCGCCACGCCGGCCCATACATATTACTATATGAACGAAGCCCTGATGCGCGGCAAAGAAAGCCCCGGCAGCTATACCGCCAACTCTGCCCATATCCTCTATATCCAGGATACCTTCTCGGGCAACGACGGCACCGAAGTCATCGGCTCGGACGGTGAAGTCAATCTTTAGACGCACAGTTGAAGTTTTGTAAACAATGATTTAAGATGAAACACGCAAACATCATATCTTTTGGCGGAAGCCTTCTCTCCCTGCTGGTCCTCGCAGCTGCCGGTCTGTCCTCCTGCTCGAAGGGAGAAGCCGCACTGCAGGAAATCGGGGGAATCACGCCGTCGCAGCGACCGCAAGCAGAACTGTTCAGCTATGAAATCCCGCTGGACGAGGGCGTCAAGACTTGTTTCAACGACGAGAGTACCAGCCTGGCCTGGGAAGAAGGAGACGCCCTCGGCGCCTACGTCCAGGTCGGAGAAAACGTCTCGTTCAACCAGTCCTCCCCCGTCAACACGGCCCTCTACCCGCGCAGCGTCACGGTCAATTCGACCGAGGTAATCACGGCAGGCAGCACAATCTACGCCTACTACCCCTACTCGGCGGACAATAATGACGCTCCGTACACGGCCGTCACGCTCTCCATCCCCGAATTCCAGCATCAATATGGTGACACGGGATTCGATACGGATGCTATGCCGATGGTCGCGCTTCCCTACACCGTAAGCGAAGACTGGGGCGGTGACAGCGGCGTCGCTCCGCTGCGGATGGTCGGTCTGGGCAGCGTGCTCTGCTTCAAGATATACAGCAGTACGGCCAGCACATCCCAAATCGCCAAAGTGGACCTGATGACCGGCAACGGCATAGCGGGTCCTTTCACCTATGATCTTTCCTCCCCCTCCTGTGACGCAGCCACCGACGCCGTCACGGCAGCCTCACCGGAAGGCTGCGCGGTCAAGCGCATCCGGACAACCCTGGAGACTCCGCTCTCCCTTGACGGAGCGGACACCAAGGCCAACGCCCTGGAAGTATGGATGATAGCGGCGCCGGGGACGTACTCGGGTACCATCCGCGTTTATCTCAACAATGAGGAAGGAGAAGCGGAAAAGGTGTATATCCGGGAGTTCTCCGATCTGAGTTTCAGCCGCAACAAACGGAAGGACATCAACCTGGACCTCTCCGGAGACGGTACGACCATCGAGACTTCTGAAGGCATCTGGAATGCGGACGACCTGGTCGCGGCCAAGAATGCCATCAATGAAGGCAGCGGTTACGTGCGATATCAGGTGGACGGAAAATTCACCTTGATGGATGACATCGATATGTCGGAAGTATCGGACTGGACCTCCGTCACGACCCTCTCCGCCGATTTTGACGGCGACGGTTTCTCCATCACCCACTGGGCCACCTCCGCCCCTCTCTTTGAAACAGTCGCCTCCGGCGTCACCGTCAGCGACCTCACCATCGACGAGAGCTGCGAATATACGCTTACAAACGGAAACGCGTCGTGGATTGCAGGCACTACCAGCGGCACTCTTACCCGTATCACTACAAAGGGAACGATGTCCAGGGAGCTTAATTCCCCATCCGCACTTTCCCGAGTCGGTACAATGGCCGCCATCTGTACCGGAGGAACCATCTCCGACTGCACCAACTACGGAGACATCCGCTTTCACTCCAACCAGAATCTTTTCACGGGAGGAATTGCCGGCGAAATTAAAACGGCAGCGACTGTTCTCAATTCCGTCAACAACTACGGGAACATAGTTTGTCAATCCACTCTGACAACGGACAATTCCGCCGTTGGAGGAATTGCTGGATGGATCCACTCTGACATAACGCTTTCCGATGCGGTCAATTACGGGAGCATCAATTACACGGCCAACACGCGAAATATCAATCGAAACGATCATATAGGCGGCATCTGCGGACTGATTGAGACGACTGCCAGTACTATCAACAATGTACACAATTTCGCATCCATTGATGCCCGCATCGTCCGCGGCAGCGTCGCAGGCATTATCGGATGGGCTCAAGGAGTCAGCGTGGAAAATGTCAGCAACAAGGGAAATATTTGTGCCGACGGAAACACGAATAACACGACCCGCGCCGGTATCGGCGGTATCCTTGGCATCGCCCAGGACGGAATTCAATATGCTGACAATTACGGAAGCATACGCATAAACGGCAGCAACAGTTTCAACGCAAATGTCGGCGGAATATGCGGTATTGTTGAGAACGGCTTAAAGGGTATCAGCAACTGCACGAACCATCAAGGAGCCGACATCATACTGGAAAGCAATACGGGTTTGGGCTATATCGGAGGCATTGTCGGACAAAAGAAAACAAATACTCAAACTATTTCTTCCTGCACCAACGACGCATCCTTGGATATTACTTCCTCCAATAACACTTTTATCGGAGGAATTGCCGGAGAGTTCTCAGCAGGAGATATTACTGACTGTCACAACAGGGGCGAAAACCTGAAAGCAATTATTACAATTATTACTGGAACGTCAAAAGTTGGAGGTATCGCCGGAAATACCGGAGCAAAATTTCTTAAAATCACGGGATCCTCCAATTCATCCTCCATCGAAG
>CADBLM010000059.1 GCA_902795445.1 uncultured Bacteroidia bacterium | reverse complement strand
GGCCGGGCAAGCCCTGTCGGGAAACGGCCCGAAAATCCCATCCTCCGGGAAGGACTGAAATGGCTATCTCGTCCCGATATACAGAGTAGGGTGATCCTGACGATGCATTGAATGACGCGTCAAGTGCAAAAATGCCGGGAGTTCGCTCCTGACGGTGCATCGGATGACGCGTCAGGAGCAGGTGGGCCGGCAAGAAGCAGACTGCGAATTTGAGAAGGAGGAAGCATCAACCGCGATGACATTGGAAGTCGAAGGGACGATGCCGGACTGGACCGCGGTGCCGCTCAAGGCCTGGGACGAATTGACGCGGCGCAGCGAACGGAAAGCGCATTCCACACAAAGCGGAAGACGCCGGCCGGCGACTGGGAAAGATGATATGAATGGGCCAAAGACATACCCGCAGAAGGGACTTTTTCAAAATTGGCCGCAAAGATACGAAAAAAACTCAAAAGGAAAAACGCAGATTATTTGCGGTCGCGTTCGTGGGGGTCGAAGCGTTTGAGGATGAAACCCGAGCCGAGGTACTTGGTGCGGACTTCTTCGTTGGCGGCCAGTTCTTCGGGGGTGCCGGACTGAAGGATATTGCCTTCGTAGATCAGATAGGCGCGGTCGGTGATGGCGAGGGTTTCACCGACATTGTGGTCGGTGATAATCACACCGATGTTCTTGAACTTGAGTTTGGCGATGATGTACTGGATATCTTCCACTGCGATGGGGTCCACGCCCGCGAACGGCTCGTCAAGCAGGATAAAACTGGGATCGACGGCGAGGGCCCGGGCAATCTCGCAGCGACGGCGTTCACCGCCGGAGAGCTGGATGCCGAGACTTTTGCGGACTTTGTGCAGGTTGAATTCATCGATAAGGCTTTCCAGCCTTTCCTTGCGTTCCTGTCGGGTGAATTTCGGACAAAGTTCCATCACCGAGAGGATGTTGTCCTCAACGGACATTTTGCGGAAAACGGATGCATCCTGGGCCAGATACCCCACTCCTTTCTGGGAGCGTTTGTACATCGGCAAATCGGTGATATCCTCGTCGTCGAGAAATATCTTGCCGGCATTGGGGACAATCTGCCCGGTAATCATATAGAAGGATGTGGTCTTGCCGGCACCGTTGGGACCGAGGAAACCGACGATTTCTCCTTGGGACGCCTGCATCGAGACCCCCTTCACCACGGTTCTGACACCGTATTTCTTGACCAGATTTTCGCAACGGAGTATCATAGGCGCTAACTGATGACAGCATCAAACTGTTCGATGACCTCCTTGATTTCGGGGTGTTCTCCGGCTATTTCCCGCAACTGCTGCTCGGGGGAATAGGCCTTGACGGAGAGATTGTCCTGGGGCTGGGCCTCGACGACAATCTGCAATTTGTCATAGGACAGACGCTGCTTGAGAGAGAGGGTCAGTTCGCGCAGCCGCTTGTCCTGGATCCAAGAGCGCTGGGCTTCGTTCTGCACCTTGACCGACAGGATCCATTCTTCATCCGTCAGCGCAGTTTCCGTCTGGGCCGCTTGCAGGCAGGCGGCGAGACGGCCCTGGCCGTTATCGGCATAGGTCTTCAGCAGTTGGTTCCACTGAGCGAGCAACGTTTCCCGGGAGGGAATCGTGCCGGATGCCGCCGGGGCCTGGGGAGCCGCTTCCTTCGGTTTGCTTGTGAGGCCGTTGACGGAAAAGCCGGCCGCGGCGCGTCTGCGGGGAGCGGGACTCGCGGCTGGAGCAGGTGCAGGTGCGGCTTCGGGTTGCGGCTGAACTGCCGGAGCCTGATCGACTGGAGCGGCAGCGGGTGCAGCCTGGACGGGGGCGACGGCGGGTTGGGCGGCGGCAGGTGCTACGGGTCGGGCAACAGCGGGAGCGGCGGACCGGACCGGAGGAGCAGCGGGTGCGGCGGGAACAGCGGCGGGAGCGGGTCGGGCCGCAACTGCGGGTTGGACCGGGGCGGCGGGGGCCTGCAGGAGGAAGGCAAGGCGTATCAGCGCGAATTCGATATGCAGACGCGGGTTGACGCTGCTCTTGTAACCGGCCTCGCACTGCGTGGTAATCGCCAGCGCATCGTAGAGGAAGCGTAGCGAACATTTCTCCGCCTGGGCGCGGTAGCGCTGT
>CADBLM010000058.1 GCA_902795445.1 uncultured Bacteroidia bacterium | reverse complement strand
CAACAATACGTACGTAGGCGGAATCAGAGGATACAATCCCGGAAGCGATGCCGGTACAACGGAAACATCAGACAACAGCGGCAGCATTACGGTTGCTTCATCCGGCGCAGAGACTTTTGTCGGTGGCATTCTGGGCGGATTGAGCGGCTGGGTGGATAACTGTACATCCACTTCCGACATTTCCGTCAGGAGCGCCGGGGCTAAAACCTGGATAGGAGGGCTCGCCGCGAGAAACGGGACCACCGTTGTATATGGAAATTATCAGGGCGACATTACGTACACTTATACCGGAGACTCCACACCTATGGCATTTATCGCTTTTTCCTGTGGAGAGTCCCAATGCCAATGGAACAATATCACAAAAAGAGGTGGAAACTATGGCGGAACCATTTCGACAAGCCATACGGGAGCAGGTATCCATTGTGCCGCAATGATGGGAACTGCAGGCTTTACCGCTGAGTCCTATTGGGGTGTGGCAAGCAATCCACTGTCCATTAAAAAGGGGACACGCATCAATGGAGCGGAACCGCCCGCCGTATTAAACGGGATTACTGATTCCAGTTCCACTTCAGATAAAGAGACCGCCTCCGCTTACTTAATTGGAGGAGTTGTCCGAAATGACGGTGGATCATACAGTCCGACATTCAAATATACTTCTGTCAAACTTATAGACTAGAACCAATACAAAATGATACTATGATGAAGATGAGTAAAGCATGGGTGCTGCTGGTAGCGGCGCTTACCGTCCTGTCCTGCTCGAAGAAGGAGACGGGGCCGGAAAATCCGCCCGTCATCGATCCCGAAGCGGAGGAGATGGTCCCCTACCCGCAGACACCGCAGCGGACGGACGCCTTCTACGCCCGTTTCAGCACCCGTCCCAAGACCAAAGTCCTGGCATCCGACGACAACCACTGGCAGTGGGAAAGTTCGGACGCCGTCTTTGTGACCGACGGGTACGAGGCTTCGAAATACATCGCGGACAGCGACGGGGTGTCCACCCTGCTGGTCGGCGCGGAAGTCTCCGAGGGGGACCATTACTACGCCTTCTACCCCTATGATGCGGTAAAGGTCGCGGGGGACGGCACGCTTTCGGTCACGGTTCCCGCCGCACAGGCGCCCGAGACGAACGTATTCCCGCCGATGATGGCCGCGGCGATGTCCAACGGAGCCGACCGCGACCTGCGCTTTGAAGGCGTCGTCAGCATCATCCGCTTCCGCATCACGCGCAACGACATCCTCTCCGTAATCTTCAGCGGCAATGAAGGGGAGAAAGTGGCCGGCACCCTCACGCTCTCTCCGGAAACCGGAACTGTCAAAGTGAGCGAAGGCCGGACCTTCATCGAAATGACTTCCGACCAGCCGTTCACTCCGGGCACGTATGCCATCACGGTCCTGCCGCAGACTTTCCGCAGCGGCATCTGCTTCACCCTGAGCAACCAGGCGGGAGAGCAGGCCGAGCGGATGCGTTCCTCCGCCTTCACGCTCGAAAAGGGCGGACTGGTGGACGCGGCCGACATCGACCAGACCAAATCCTGGGGCGGCAGCATCCGTCTGACCGGCAAGCAGCAGTTCCTGTCCTTCCTGACGAATGCCTCCTCCTATCCATCCGACTTCAAGGTCGTCCTGGGCGGCGATATGGACCTGAGCGGTGAGACGATTCCCCAGATCGACGTTTTCTCCGCCATCCTGGACGGAGGCGGCCACAGTCTGAAGGGCTGGGAAGCGGACGCTCCCCTTATCAACGTTCTCAAAGGCAGTGTCCGCAACCTTGTCATCGCAGACGATTGCACTTATAGCCTGGACGGAGAGAATGACGCGGCCTGGATTGCAGCCTTCAACGAAGGAACCGTCAGCGGCGTGAAAACATACGGCAAGATGAGCACGGCAAGCGGACTGACCCTCACGCAAAGCTGCGCAACCGGAGCCGTCGCCGCCGTCAACAGCGGACTCATCTCCTCCTGCGAGAACTTCGGGGACATTACCCTGTCCGTCTCCGACACGCAGAATCCGACCCGGTATGACACGGAGACCAAAGAAAACGGCTCGCTCCAGTACCTCGGCGGCATCGTCGGACGGATGGAGACCGGTTCCCGGCT
>CADBLM010000057.1 GCA_902795445.1 uncultured Bacteroidia bacterium | reverse complement strand
AGCGATGATGACGTGCAGACCGGCCGCACGCCCTTTCTGGGCCAGACGGATGATGGATTCGCTGATATGCTTGGCCTTGGTCTTGGCTTCGGGACCGAAACCGCTCATCGTCAGGTCGGCGTACTCATCAATAATGGCGACGATATACGGCATATAGCGATGCCCCTGTTCAGGATTGAGGAAGCGGTCGATATATTTCTGGTTGTAGAGCTTGACCTGGTTGACCCCGGCCTGCCGCATCAGCAGATAACGGTCTTCCATTTCCTGCACCAGGCTTTTGAGCACGCTTTCGGCACCGTCCTGAGTGGTAATGATGGCATTGTCCTTCATTTCACTCTCGCTGGCGGGATTGGGCAGGACGGCCATATAGTGATTGATGAGGGCGCCGTAGGCGGAAAACTCCACCATCTTGGGGTCCACGAAGACAAATTTCAGTTCCGAAGGGTGCTTGCTGAACAGGAGGGAGTTGATGATGACGTTCAGGCCGACGGATTTACCCTGTTTGGTGGCACCGGCGACCAGCAGGTGCGGGGCGTCCGCCAGATCGAAGGTCTTGACTTCCCGGCTGATGGTATAACCGATGGCGATGGGAAGTTCGGCCTTGGAATTGCGGAAAGAATCATCATCCAGCATTGACTTGAGGGGCACGACGGAGGGGTTTGCATTCGCCACTTCGATACCGACGGAGTCGTTGAGCTTGACGACGCGCACGCCTTTCTGGGCGCCGAGGGAGATACCGATGTCTTCCTGCAGGTTCTTGACCTGGGAAATCTTGACGCCTTCCCCGAGTTTGAGCTTGTACAGGGTGACGGTCGGACCCGGAATCGCGGTCACGCCGGTCACTTCAATCTTGAAACTGCGCAGGCTGCTCTGAATCTTGAGGCTGGTCGCTTCGATTTCCGACCTCGGAACTTCGTGCTGGGCGGACTGATAATCCCCCAGCAGGTCGATGGACGGGAACTGGAAATTGGCGACCTTGTCCTTGTAGTCAATCTGCTGTGTCAACTCTTCGGTCACGTGGGTATCATACCCTTCTCCCCTGTCCACGGAAATATCCAGTCCCGATTCATCCACGACCTCTTCTTCCGTCGTTTCGACGGAATCTTCTCCGTCCTCCGGCTCACCTTCAGACTGGAGCGGGTCCGTCGGGGACACTTCCTGCGTCAGCACTTCGGCCGGCCCGGCAGATTCAGCCGGGGAGCCGGGAGCAAACTCGACCGGGACCTCATCCTGCGGTCCTTCCTCCACCTCATCCTCCGTTTCACCGCCGCTGCTGCGACGGCTCATCCACGCGGGCATCCGGATGGAGGACAGCCGTTCGAAGAAGGAAGGCTGGGCGATGACCAGCCAGAGCGAACAAAGCAGCAGGATAATCAGGAAAGTAATCAGCGGCTTGAACAGATTTTCCAGAAACAGCACCGTCGCGGCGCCGGCTCCGCCTCCCAGGCCGGAAGGCAGCCAGGGTTCCAGACCGGTATGGATTCCGATAAAGGACAGGACGATGGACAGCAGATACATTCCCGTCAGCGTCTGCAAGCCAAGCGGAAGCAGTTTGACGCCGGCCTTGCCGAAAGCCTTGACGGCGACGGCAGCCAGAAAGACAATCAGGCAGAAGGCGGACAGCCCGAACCACTCGCCCACCATCAGATGGGCCCAGGGGAAGCCGGCCTTGCCGCCCCAGTTGGCAATCGAAGTGGACCGGTCCATCACGGCCGGATCGTTCAGCGTACTGAAATCCGCCTGCCAGGTAAGGAGATAAGAGACAAAGGACTGAAGGGAGAGCACGGCAAAAATTCCCACGACCGCGCCCAGGGTGTAGATGGAAATCTTCTTCTGGCGCTCCGTCGGCCGCCACTTGGGCAGTTTTACGCTGCGCTTGTTTTTTTTGTCGGCCATTACTGCTTGCTGCCTTGTTTGAAGAAGTTCTTTTTCTGGAAGCGCCGCTTGCCGTTCTTGTTTCCCTGCGGCTTGGAAGCGGCCCCGGGACGGGCAAAATTGGCGTCAAAGGCAATCTTGCTCAGGACGATGCCCTCCGGCACCTTGATGCGATAGTCCGAGAGTTTCTCGATATCCGAGAATATGGTCTCGTCCGCGACGCTGTCCTTGTTCCAGATCAGATACTGCTGGCGCATATAGATGGCCAGGGAACGGATGAGCCGGGTCTTGTCCTCCCCGTCCTCCATCCCGGCAATCAGTTCGATGATGCTCTCGATATTGCGGCCGTAATGGGTCGCCTTGACCGGTTTCTTGTTGATGGGAACCGTCATCGGCCGGGCTTCAAGCGTCGCACGCTGCGGCATCGGATAGGGAGCGTCGATATCGAGGTCGTAATCGGCGATGATATACAGATGATCCCAGAGTTTCTGCTCATAATTCTCCTGGCTGCGGACCTGGGGATTGAGCAGCTCCATCACCTTCACGACGGCACGGGCCTGTTCGCTCCGTTTTTCCCTGGTTTCTACATCCTTGAGCTGCCGGACCATATCATAGACGATGCGTCCGTATTCGGGGAGCCGCAACGGGCTTCTTCCGGTATTATAATCCAAATATTCTTCCATAACTTGCAAAATTAAAAAAAATCCTTCTCCCGTCAAACAAAAACGCGCGTTTCGACCTCATCATTTTTCAGATACCACAGATGCGTCGTGACTTTCGTCCGTCCCATCGCCAGATAGGCTTCGGCGTAGCGCTCCATCTGCCTGTGATAGGAACTGTTTTTGTCTCCGGTCTTATAATCGATAATGACCACCTGCCCGCCGTCGTCCAGGACGCGGTCGGTCCGGCAGTCTTTTCCATCCGGCATCAGTATGGTGGCCTCATTGCGGATTTTCAGGGGTGAATCCGCCGCGGGGAACCATCCCCGTCCCTGCGCGGAGGCAATGCGCCGCTGCAGGAAATCCAGCGTAGCCTGTTCCTTTCCGGCCTCAAGGGCGCCGGTCAGGACGGCAGCCCTGACGGAAGCCGGCAAATCCTCCGGAACGATGACCTTCGCAAGGATATCGTGGATGACCGTTCCGTTGATACGTTCCGACGCCGAAGCGCTGACTTGAGGCGCAGTGAAAAACTCAGCGGCATCCTGGCGGAGGGAAATGCGTTTCCCCCTGCGGAAAGACGGAAAGCCGTCTTCCTGCGAAAGGATGCGGACACGGCCGGTTCCGTTTTCTTTCGCCTGGAGCACGGGCAGCGTTCCCAACTCGTAACACCCCTCCCCGACCTTGGACATCGAGGCTTCGGCATATTCCTTCAGGATGGCCGGGAAAGAGGCGGTCTCTTCTTCCTTCGGCGCCTGCGAGATGATATGCAGCACATCGACAGGGCGCGTGAAGGCGACATAGAGGACATTGAGGTTGTCGATATATTCCTGCCGCCGTTCCTCCCGGTAATTCTTCTCGAACAGGCTGGCCTTCGCCGACTTGGCCGTAAGTTTCACCTGATAGACACCGTACGCCTGCCCTTCGACGGGAGTCCCGGTCAAATCGGGTATGCACCATACTTTTTCACCTTCTTTTGCATCCACGCGCGCCAACTCGATTTTCTCGATGAAGGGCGCGATGACATAGGGAGCGGCCAGCCCCTTGACCTTGTGAATCGTGATGATGTTGACCGCATCGGAAGACTCGGGAGAACTGATTTTGTCCTCGCGGCCGTCCATATATTTGACGAAAGCGTGAAGGTCGTTCCCCCACTTAGCAATGAAGTCCGTCAGGAGATCCATAAAGCAACGCACGAAAGGAACCTGCGCCTGGAACGCTTCAGGCTCCCGCTCCTTGAGGGTACGGAAAATGGCCTCGCACTGGTCGCTGAGAGACAAGGTTCCGTCCTCCGCCGTCCAATCCTGAAGATAACGGGAGGCCAGATAGGCCCGGGTCTTGTCGGCCGGATCATCCATACTCGCCAGCAGCGAGAGGGCCAGGCGCACGATGGACGAGGAGGAAAGGAGGAGGCTGTCGGCCGTGGACACCTTGATGCCGGCATCGGCCAGTTTGCCGGCCACCGCCGCCCCGACGGGTCCCGTCCGCACGACGATGGTGATATCGCCATAGGAATAACCTTGTTCACAGGCGGTCCTGACGGAATCCAGGACAGCTTCCAGTTCGACTTCGGCTGCCTTCTTATTTTCCTCCCCTTCTTCCGCCGCGCAGAGGTCCAGCCGGACATATCCGTCTTTGCGGTGATTGGGTTTCTGCTGCACATCCGCATAAATCGCCTTCAGGAGATCCTTCTCGCCGAGCAAGGCATCCATCTTCCCGGCGGCCTTCTTAAAGAAATCGTTGTTGAAACGGACGATTTGCTCCCGGCTTCGCCAGTTGGTATCCAATTCGTTCGTATTGTCTATATAGGCGGCAAATTCTTCGGGAAGGACGCGCGTCATCAGCGAAGCGTCGGAATCGCGCCAGCGGTAGATGCTTTGTTTGGGGTCGCCCACGACCAGGTTACGGTGTCCGTTGTCGAGACTTTCCTGCAGGAGCGGACGGAAATTGTTCCATTGTACGTGGGAGGTGTCCTGGAACTCGTCGAGGAGGAAATTTTCGTAGCGGACGCCCACCTTCTCATAGACAAAGGGCGTAGACGTATCGGAAATCAACCCTTTGAGGATGTTGTTGGTCTCGTCCAGGCTCAGCACGTTTTTTTCTTTCATCAGGGCCTCAAACTCCTGACGGATGCGTTTGGCGATGCCGAAACCATAAATATGGGAAGCGATGACGTCGAGGGTGGCAATCAGACGGGTATTGCGCTCGTAACAGGTTCTCAGGGCCTCCATCTTGTCTTTCAGGGCGTCCAGCCCCCTTCCGCCGCCGTATTCGTTCAAATCCCCTTTCTTGAACCAGGCGTCGGTATCGACGGCCCCGGCCGGCAGAAAGAGTTTTGCATAGGCATTGTCCGTCAGAGTCGGAACGGCATCCCGTTCCCCCGTCCGGGTCGAGGACAGTTTTTCAAGGGCATTTTCCAGCACATCGCGACTGGTCCTCACCACGCTCAGGGCTATCTGCCTTTCCCGCTCCGCCGCTATGGCCGCGTCACGGATTTCTTCCTTGCACCGCTTGTTCCAATCACGGCAGGTTTGGCGGAGCTGATCCAGGCGGGCCTTGTCGTACAGGGTGTCTTCGTCGATTCCCGCTTCAGCCAGCGCTTCCCGGTAACGGGTATCCGTCAGTTGGCGGGCCGCCTCGAGAAGGATGGCATCCGAAGAGAATTTCATCCCGTTGGACACGCGCCACACCGCCTGCCGGGACAACCAGTCGAGCAGTTCCTTGTTGTCCTGACTCTGGTCGAGACCGTCCAGAATACGATCCACGCTCTCCGCCACGATGGTATTCCGGTCGAGTTCCACCTGATAGGATGCAAAATAACCGATTTCACGGGAAAAAGCCCGCAGGACCAGTTGGAAGAAACTGTCGATGGTGCTGACGGAGAAAGAACCGTAGTCGTGCAGAATCCGGCGGAGAATCTTCTGGGCGGCTTCCTGCAAGTCAGTTGCGCCGCAGGAGAAATCCCGGAGAAAATCCGCATAATAATCCGATTTTT